>CAZQXF010000065.1:0-11009 GCA_964596975.1 uncultured Thiotrichales bacterium
GACCGAGGGCCGCGCAGGCGTAGTCGACACTACGTCGAGCAGCCCGACCGAGTGCACCAGCTAGCGCGCCGCATTGGGCAGTCGCAGTAGTGAGCCGGTGAGAATTCCGGGCTGTCACCCCTTTAGCTTCAGCGCCAACTGATAAAGTGCACGCTTCGAGACACCACTCAAACGTGCGGCAGCAGCGGCTGCATCCTTGACGCTAAGGTAGTCCAGCAATACCCGTAACATCTTCTCCTGTGCCTCGACGCCCGGCTCGCGTTCCTCGGCCCCGGCCAGCACGACAACAAACTCACCACGTCGATGGTTGGCGTCCGCCGCCAGCCAGTCCCGCAGCGCCAGCAATGGGGCAGCATGGATCTGCTCGAAGGTCTTGGTTAGTTCACGCAGCAGTACCGCCATGCGTTCACCACCGATGACGGCAATCATGTCCTCGACCGCTGCCTCGATCCGGTGGGGAGACTCATAAAACACCAGCGTTCTGGGCTCATCACGCAGCAGCGCCAGCCGCTGCCGCCGCGCACCCGACTTTGGCGGCAGGAATCCTTCGAAAACAAAACGATCACAGGGAAGCCCGGACACCGACAACGCAGCCACCAACGCACTGGGGCCTGGAATCGGCGTGACCTTGAAACCCGCTTCTCTTGCCGCCCGCACCAAGGGAAAGCCGGGATCGCTGATCAGTGGCGTACCGGCATCAGACACCAACGCCACCGACTGCCCTTCGGCAAGCGCATCCAGTATCGGGGCGGTACGCGCAGACTCATTGAATGAATGCAGACTCAGCAGCCTCTTTTTCAGACCGAGATGCGCCAGTAGGCCGGCAGTGTGCCGGGTATCCTCGGCAGCGACCAGATCAGCCTGCCCCAGCACCTCGATAGCACGCGCGCTGATATCGCCGAGATTGCCAATCGGGGTCGCCACGATATAAAGGACGCCCTTGCCGGTTTGCTGCTCAACCATCTGCGGGCCATTTCAGGTCACCATTTCCACCTGCCCCCCTGCAATCTTCGGAAAGACGCAACTTCCATCCACCAGGAGCCCGCGAGACCGCAATCCATGACACTTTTTCCCACACCAGGATCATTGAACGATTTGAACCCCCTACCCGCTGAATTGATATAAAATGCCCGCCATTCCTGCCAGAGCCGATTAACCGAATGCATTTCTCAATACATATTAACCGCGCTGCGGGTTTTCTGCTGGCGATTCTGTTGCTACTGACAATATCCGTACCCGTTGCCGCAATCTCTCTCGATGAAACTCCGATCCGCCAGGCCCGGCTCTATGAAAAGCAGGGCAACTACCAGCAGGCAAGCGATATGTACCTGCTCACCGCCAACAAACTGCCGGCCAGTGAAGGCGAAAAATGGAAGGTCAAGGCGGCAGAGATGGCGTGGCTGGCTGGCAACAGCGCCCAGGCATCACGGATTCTCGACAACGTCGATGAAAGCCACCTTGATCATGTCACTTTGATCCATGGCAGGCTGGTTGCCGCCCGCATCGCCCGCAGCCAGGGCAACTATGCCGCTGTGCTCGAAAAACTCAACTTCCCCAGCCACAGCGCCCCTGCCAAGTTGCAACGCACCATCAGCGCACTGCTGGACGAGGCTCGCGAAAAGGTTGGTTTCCAGCGGCCCGCCGACACACAACCCAAGCGCGGCCTCCCCTTACCCCGCCCAGGCGCACTGTCCGGCGCGGTCGCCAACTCCGGTGCCTGGAGCAAGCTGATGGCGCTATCGACGCAGGATCTGTCGAAACGGCTGGCGCAGCCATTATCGCCCCTGGAAAAAGGCTGGACCGAACTTGCCTATATCGCCAAGACCACGGCCGACTCGCCAGAAGCGCTGGAAAACCAGCTCACGCGCTGGGAGCAGGAATACCGCAATCACCCTGCCTACCCTGACTATGTCAACGCCCTGCGTCCCGGCGCCAAGGCACAATACGGCTCGCCCCTGTCAGCGCAAGTCGGGCGCGTCGCCGTGCTGCTCCCCACCAGCGGCCCGCTTGCCCGGGTCGCCAACGTGATTCTGGAAGGTATCATGGCAGCGAAATATCAGCGCCCCGATACTGCTATCAAAGTGTATGACAGCGCGCAGGGCAATATCATCGAACACTACCGGCAAGCCGTCGCCGAAGGTGCCGAACTGGTCATCGGCCCCATGGACAAGGGACAAGTGGACGAACTCGCCAGCGAGCAGCTACCGGTTCCCGTCATTTCACTCAACCACGGCAAGAATCCCACGCTCGCCAACGCCAACCTGTTCCAGTTCGCACTGCTACCGGAAGACGAAGCGCGCCAGGCCGCCCGGCAAATGCTCGCCGATGGCCATAGCCGGGTGGCTGCCGTCGCACCCAAGGGCATCTGGGGCGATCGCATCCTGCGAGCATTAGAGGAGACGCTTCGTCAGGGTGGGGGCGAGCTGGTTGCCGTGGGGCGCTTCAAGGCGCGTAGCAACGACCACTCCAATGTCATCAAAAGAGCGCTCAAGCCGGACCCCAAAACCCACGTCAACAGAGTCGATGCGCAAGCCGTATTTATCGCCGCGGGCCCGCAGGAAGCGCGCTTGCTGATGCCGCTGATCAAGTTCCACTTCATTGATTCGCTGCCAGCCTATGCCATCTCCCACGTCTGGAGCGGCTATCCTGATCGCAGCGCCAATCGCGACCTGAACCGGCTGTCGCTGACCGAGATCCCATGGCTGCTCGGCTACGCACCCGACAACGCACCAAAACCCAGCGACCTGGGTGAAACAGCTCGCCACCACCCCCGCCTGTTCGCCTTCGGTTACGACGCCCTGGCAACCGCGCCGAAGCTGATCCAGTCCGCCGGCAGCGCAGCAGAAGTACCGGGACTGTCCGGCATTCTCACGCTGGACGAACGCAATCGCATTCATCGCAGCCTTGGCTGGGCGCGCTTCAGCCGCGGCCAGGCAAAACCACTACATCCGCCACGGGTGATGCCTGCCATGGACTACGGCAATGGAGATGCAGATGCTTCACCATCACCGCAACCCGCAATCGCCCCCGCGCCAGAGCTTGGCAAGCAACCGGCCTTGCACGCCATCCCGTTCGACGAATGAAAACTCTGCTGCGTGGCAGACAACAGGAAAACCGCGCCCGAGCGTTCCTGCAACAACAAGGCCTCAAATTCCGTGACAGCAACTACCGCTGCCGCCACGGTGAAATCGACTTGATCATGCAAGACGGTGACACGCTTGTATTTGTCGAAGTGCGCTACCGCCGCAATCGACGCTTCGGCGGTGCCGCCGCCAGCGTCGACCGCAACAAGATCCGGAAACTCAGCAAAACCGGGCTACACTATCTGCAACAGCACAAGCTCGATACGGCCTGCCGTTTCGACGTTATCGCAATCGACGGTGACAGCGAACCGAACTGGATCAAGCGCGCATTCGACATGGAGTACTGAAATGACCATCGAGCATATCCGCGAGCGTTTCGAAACCAGCATCGAAGTAAAGAAACGTGGGCTGGAATTACTGCCCCCCGTCATCGAACGCGCTTCGATCCGGCTGGCTGACGCACTGCAAAATGGCCACAAGGTATTGAGCTGCGGCAACGGCGGTTCCGCTGCCGATGCCCAGCATTTTTCATCCGAGCTGCTGAACCGTTTCGAAACCAGCCGCACCGGGCTGCCAGCCATTGCCCTGACCACCGACAGCTCGACGCTGACCTCGGTCGCCAACGACTACGCCTACGCGCAGATTTTCTCCCGCCAGATCCTCTCGCTGGGTTTACCCGGCGACTGCCTGCTCGCCATCTCCACCAGCGGACAATCGGCCAACATCATCGCCGCCGTCAAAGCCGCCCACAGCCGCGGCATGTGGGTCATCGCCCTGACCGGCGGCGATGGCGGCCCACTGGCACAAGCGCTGGAAGAACACGACATCGAAATACGCATCCCCGCCAAATCCACCGCCTATGTGCAGGAAAGCCACCTGTTGGTGATCCACTGCCTGTGCAGCGTCATCGAAACGCGTTTGTTTGGGGGCGACTGAGCGATTACGGCATCACGGAGTGGAATTAACACCGTCTTTCCGGCAGGACGCCGGAATCCAGCGCCAGGGACGGCTTCCACCGACGCTGGCATACGTCCCTGTAGCCTGGATTCCCGCTTCCCTGCGAGGATGGCGGTGCCGCAACGATATTCCTGCTGGCAAGCGGATCGGGAGCCGCACAGCCACCCCCAAACCAAGGCAAGATTTTCGCCCGTGACGGGTATAAACTAGCGCCTTCCCACTACACCAACAAACAGAACCATCCACCATGCGCAAAATTCTGGTTACCAGTGCCCTGCCCTATGCCAACGGCCCGATTCATCTTGGTCATCTGGTCGAATACATCCAGACCGACATCTGGGCGCGATTCCAGCGCTTGCATGGCGAGGATTGCACCTATGTCTGTGCCGACGACGCCCACGGCACGCCGATCATGCTGCGGGCGCAGCAGGAGGGCATCACGCCAGAGGCGCTGATCGAGCGCATGTCGCAAGAGCATCAGGCTGACTTTGCCGACTTTCTCATCGGCTTCGACAACTACTACTCGACCCATTCGCCAGAAAACCGCGAGTTCGCCAGCCTGATCTACCTGCGCGCCCGGGATGCGGGGCATATCGACAAGCGCACCATCAAGCAAGCCTACGACCCGGAAGCAAAGATGTTCCTGCCGGATCGCTTCATCAAGGGCGAATGCCCACGTTGCGGTGCTGCCGATCAGTACGGCGACTCCTGCGAAGTCTGCGGCGCGACCTATGCGCCGACGGAGCTGAAAAACCCGGTATCAGTCATCTCCGGCGCCACGCCGATCGAAAAAGAGTCGGAGCACTATTTCTTCAAACTTGGCGATTTCGAGGAGATGCTGCGTGACTGGACACGCAGCGGGCCGGTACAGCCGGAGATTCAACACAAACTGGATGAGTGGTTCGAAAACGGCCTCGCCGACTGGGACATCTCGCGCGACGCGCCCTACTGGGGTTTCGAGATTCCCGACGCACCCGGCAAGTATTTCTACGTCTGGCTTGACGCCCCCATCGGTTACCTCGCCAGCTTCAAGAACTACTGTGACCGTACTGGCAAGGACTTCGATGAATACTGGAAGCCCGATTCCACTGCCGAAGTGCATCACTTCATCGGCAAGGATATCGCCTACTTCCACACCCTGTTTTTCCCGGCGACGCTGGAGGCCGGCGGCTTTCGCAAACCGACAGCGGTGCATTGCCACGGCTTCCTCACCGTCAACGGGCAAAAAATGTCCAAGTCGCGCGGCACCTTTATTCAGGCACGGACCTACCTGAATCACCTCGCCCCGGAATACCTGCGCTACTACTTCGCCGCCAAGCTAGGGCCGGGCATCGACGACATCGACCTCAGCCTCGACGACTTCAAGGCCAGGGTGAATTCTGATCTGGTGGGCAAGCTGGTGAATATCGCATCACGCTGCGCTGGCTTCATCAGCAAGCGGTTCGAGGGCAAGCTCGGCGCGACGCTGGACGATGCGCTCTATCAGCAAGCGATCGGAAAAGCCGACACCATCGCCGCGCTCTATGAAAAGCGCGAGTTCGGCCACGCCATGCGCGAAATCATGGCGCTGGCCGATCAGGCCAACCAGTACATCGACGAAGAAAAGCCCTGGGTGCTGATCAAGGAGGCGGAAAAGGCCGCCCATGTGCAGCATACCTGTACCACCGGACTGAACCTGTTCCGGGTGCTGATGATCTACCTCAAGCCGGTGCTGCCAGCGCTGGCGACAAAAGTCGAGGCCTTCCTCGATGCCGGTGAACTGACCTGGGCCGATCTTGAAAAGCCGCTGACGGATCACGCCATCAACCGCTTCAAGCCCCTGCTGACCCGTGTCGAGCAGGAAAGCCTCGACGCCATTATCGAAGACACCCGCCAGGCCGTGGCCGACATGGCAGCGCAGCAGGAATCCGCCGCCAAAGTCAGCGGGCCACTGGCCGACGAACCGATTGCCGATGAGATCGCATTCCCCGACTTTGCCAAACTCGATTTACGCGTGGCGCGCATCAGCAAGGCCGAACACGTCGAAGGCGCCGACAAGTTGCTGCGCCTCACGCTCGACCTCGGCGGGGAAACCCGCAACGTGTTTGCCGGCATCAAATCAGCCTATGCACCGGAGGATCTCGAAGGGCGGCTGACGGTGATGGTCGCCAACCTCGCGCCACGCAAGATGCGCTTTGGCGTATCCGAAGGCATGGTGCTCGCCGCCGGCCCCGGTGGCAAAGAGCTTTTCATCCTCAGTCCCGACGAGGGCGCCCGGCCCGGCATGCGAGTGAAATAAGCAGCGATGTTCAGCCGTTTCATCAAACCACGCTGGAAACACAGCAACCCCGAGGTTCGTCGCAGCGCGATCGAGCGCATCGACGACCCAAAGCTGCTACAAACCATCGCCAACGACGACTCAGACACCAGCGTGCGGCAGGCGGCCATCGCCCGGGTTGATGATCTGCGCGTGCTGATCGACATCAATATCGCGCCTGAGGTGCAAGATGCACTCAACCAACGTTTTGTCGCCCTGCTGCCCGCGGCGCTGAACGACGCCTCCTTGCTGCCCCTGATCGACCGGCATCTCGCCACACGTGGGGGCGCATCGCTACAAAACGAAATTGCACGCCACAGCGACGATCCAAAACTGCGTGAGTGGCTCATCCCGCGAATCACCGATACCACGCTGCTCGAACAACTGGCTGCAAACGACAGCAACGCTCGCATCAGGCTGTTGGCCGCGGAAAGAATCGAGGGCAGCGACGCCATCCAGCGCACCCTCAAGGCCTTGGGCAGAAAAGACAAGCGCGTCGCACGTCTGCTGAAACAGCGGCTCGAAGTACTGGCGCAACACGACGCGCGCCAGCATCAAATCGACCAGCTGATCAGCGCCATCGAACAGCTCGGCCAAGCCGAGCATTGGCAGCGCGACAGCACCCAACTGTTGAGCCTGAAACACCGTTGGGAGGAACTCGGCAGTGATGCAGACGACGCACAACGACAACGCTTCAACAGCGCCTGTCAGCAGGCGGAAGCGGCCATCGAAGCCAATCGTCAACAGGCACTTGCCATCGAACCGATCATTGCGGACAAAACATCGCACTGCGAGCTGATCGAAAACTTCGTCACGCATCTGCAACAACGTCATCGCGTCTCCCCCACCGAGGCTGACGACCTGCAAGACACGCTCGACACCCTGCTCAACGACTGGAACGACCTGCCTGCCCTGCCCGAGCATCTCGAAATACCGCTGGCCAACCGTTTTCACCAGCAATTGAGCGAAGCGCGCAAGCGCGTTGCCACCCTGCTGGAAAACAGTCGCAGCGGGCGCGAACTGGAACAGATCATCAGCCGCGCCGAAAAGCTGCTACGACGAAAAGGGATTCCTGCTGCCGACGTGCAGGCGTTGCGACAGCAATGGGAAAAACACCCCTTGCCGAAAGATCCGGCGCTCGCCGAGGAATACCAGAACCACTACGCCCGGCTGCTCAAGCAACTGGATCAGCGGGTGGAAAAGCAAGCCGCGGCGAGAGACAAAGGGCTTGCCCAGATCACGCAAATGCTGGAGCGCATTCAGGAGAATCTCGACCACGATCGCCTCGGTGATTCCCGCGAACTCGAACAGGCCATCCGGCAAATGCTTGATCAGCTCTACGATGTGCCACGCGCGAAGCTGGAAGCGATCCAACAGCAGCTACGAGACTTCACACCAAGAATTCGCGAGCTCGACGGCTGGCGGCACTGGGGTACGGACAAAGCCCGCGAAGCACTGATCGAAGAAGCCGAAAAACTCGTTGATACACCACAAACACCCGCAGAACGCGCCAAGGCGGTCGCCGAACTGCGCAAGCGCTGGAAAGCACTGGTGGAAATAGATCATGGCGTCAATCATCGGCTGTGGAAACGCTTCGACAAGGCCTGCAACGCCGCCTGGGAACTCTGCGCCGAGCATCGAAAGCAGGAATCGGAGCAACGCCAGCAACACCTGGAAGCGCGTCAAACCATCTGCACCGCTCTGGAACAGCTCGCCGCCGACGCCAGCGCCGACAACCCACCCTGGCGCGAGCTGGACAAACAATTCCAGAGCCTGCGCAACGAGTGGCAAAAAGCCGGCCCCGTCAATCGCAACGACTGGCGAAAAATTCAGAAACGATACCGCAGCGCGCTCGATGCCGTGAATGCAGCAATGGCCGCCGAACGGGAATCCAATCACGCCTACCGCATGGCGCTGATCGAACAGCTCGAAGCCCTGGCGGACAGCGATGACCTGGAAGCCGCCAAAGCAACCGTTCGCGAGGCCCAAAAAGCCTGGCACCTCAGCGTCAGTGGCAAACGCTCAGTCGAGCAAGCAATGTGGAAACGCTTCAAGGCGGCTGGCGACGCGGTATTCGCCCGCGAAAAGGAGCGCATCAACCAGGCCAACGAGCAAACACGGACGCTACTGCAAACAAAAGTCGACATCTGCGAACAACTGGAACAACTCGCCGACGACCCACACAACATCGACCAGCAATTAAACGCCCTCAAAGAAACATGGCGCGATACCGAGATGCCACGCGGCAAGGATGGCGCCGCCATCGAACAACGCTATCGCGAAGCGCTCAAGAGCATCGACTTTGCCAAAGAACGCATCCAGCTGGAACAGCAACTGCAAAACATCGAGCAACAATGCGTATCATCGACATCAAGCGACGACACCACCGCCAGCGAACAACTGCTGCAACAACTGCTTGAACTGGAAATACTCTGCGAACTCCCCTCCCCGCCAAATTTCGAAGAAGCGCGGATGGCCAGAAAAATCGCGCTATTGTCGGAACGGCTCAACGAAGGAAATCACGATAACCGCCTGCAACGCGCCATCACCCTGCTGGAGCAAACCTGCAGCCAACTGAAAAACACCCCAATCGACCCCGAAAGCAGACACCGCCTTGATCAAATAAAAGAAGCCATCGCATCAATACTCACCACACAAATCGCCGAACTCCAGCAGTCGTAACACACCCCGGGACCGCCGGCATCCTGCCGGCCCAATACCTGACAGATGGCACACAACGACGATCAGACACAGAACAAATCAGGTCAACACCTCACCTGTCCGCTCAACCCATATACACTCGAACAAGACCTGACCCTACAGAGTGCGACGTTCACACCCTATCCTTGTCTCTTTTTACGCTGCTATCTATCCCTTTCAAGAAACCCCTCATCTTTTCCATAGGCCGGATAGGTATGAGTTCTATCCGGTTCTGATAAGTCAAAACCTGTATCTTCTGACCAGAGACGATCCCCATGGACTCACGCACCTCTTTCGGTATAACTACTTGATATTTTGGTGAAACTGTTACTGACGTCATAACAAACCCTATCGATAATTGATTTGTAAGACGGTATTCTTATCGATACAAACGGTCAAGCCATACACCACCTTGTTCAACAATAGCGCCTGAGAATTTCGGTAAAAAAAAAGCCCGGATCAAAGATCCGGGCTTTTTGATAGTGGCGTCCCCTAGGGGATTCGAACCCCTGTTGCCGCCGTGAAAGGGCGGAGTCCTGGGCCTCTAGACGAAGGGGACGTAGATTGCACTAATCTAACTCGTGCGGTTGTGGTGACTCACCAGTCATCACAACCATAACTACGCCGGCGAAGAGTATCAAAAACCCTACTGGTACCAGCATGAGGAAGAATTTGGCCTCAGGTCTCGCCATCATCATGGTTGCAAAACCGGCTGCCAGTGTCGACGCGGTTAGAACCAGCCCGATGATAACGATAATTCTTCCGAGCTTCAGCACTCATTCACCTGACTTGCAGAACTTGGTGGAGCTAGGCGGGATCGAACCGCCGACCTCAACACTGCCAGTGTTGCGCTCTCCCAGCTGAGCTATAGCCCCTGCAAGGGAGGGCGTAATTTACGCGACGGTCTTTTTCTTGTCAACAGATAATCGCCAATGGAAGAAGCGTAATGCACGAGTTTTGTACCCGGAAAATGAGGGTCGATTGTTTCGTACTTTCGTGAGGAGGAGGGTGGTATTGCCGGCGGTCCCAGGGGGAGCTTGTTGCCGGCATTGGGTGCCGGTCACTGCTGACTCTGTATCCAGTCGATAGCGTTTTGCAGGCGCCTTTTGATGGCTTCGCGGCCAATCAGCTCCAGGGTAATGCCGATGTCAGGGGAGTTGGTGCCACCGGTCAGGGCGACGCGCAACGGCATGCCGACCTGTCCCATCTTGAGGTTGTTGGCGGCGGCAAAGTCAGCAACAAACTGATGCAGGGTTTCCGCGCTCCAGGGCTCAACGGTGTCGATGGCTTCGGCAAAGCCCTTGAGCACCTCGGCGGCCGCTGCCGTGAGCTGCTTTTTCGCGGCCTTTTCATCATATGCCTGCGGGTCGCGGTAAAACCAGGCCGCACTATGCGCCATGTCGTTCAGGGTTTTGCTGCGATCACGCAGTGCGTCAGCCACGCGCGCCAGCGGCGGGCCATCGCTGGTGTCGACATCGAGCTTTTCAAACAGTCGCCCGGCAAGTTCGTCGGCATCCATTTTCTTGATGTACTGTTCGTTCAGCCACAGTAGTTTGGAGGGGTTGAAGGTGGAAGCTGATCGGTTGACGCCTTCCAGCGAGAACAGCTCGATCATCTCGTCGCGACTGAAAATCTCCTGATCACCACTCGACCAGCCCAGCCGCACCAGGTAGTTGATCAGCGCTTCGGGCAGATAGCCGTCCTCCTTGTACTGCATGACGTTGACGGCGCCGTGACGCTTCGACAGGCGCTTGCCATCCTCACCCAGAATCATCGGCAGATGGGCATATTTCGGCGGCTCAGCCCCTAGCGCGCGCAGAATGTTGATCTGGCGGGGCGTGTTGTTGAGGTGATCATCTCCACGGATCACATGGGTGATACCCATGTCGAGATCATCGACCACCACGGTGAGGTTGTAGGTAGGCGTGCCGTCGGCGCGGGCGATGATCAGGTCATCCAGCTCGCGATTGTCG
>CAZQXF010000066.1:0-10499 GCA_964596975.1 uncultured Thiotrichales bacterium
GTCAGATCAAGGCGGGAAATGTGAGTTTACACGTGTAAATGACCATTTCCCAACGTAGAGATGGCGCGTTTCAGTGGGGCGCTGAGTAGTTACGTACCAGGCACCAACAGAGAATGCGCACATGAGCCACTCCCGAAAAGTCATCAGTATCCGCGAACTGAAAGTATCTTGTGGCGATTGCAGTCTGTCGGAAATCTGCTTGCCACATGGACTCAACCAGGAAGAGCTCAACGAACTCGATGCGCTGATTCTGCACAAGCCACGTGTCGAGCAAGGCGAAGTGCTGTTCCGCAGTGGCGACCCGATGCATCATCTGTACGCTGTCCGATCGGGTGCATTCAAAGCGGTGCTCTCGTCCAACGAAGGGGCCGAGCAGATCACTGGCTTCTATCTTTCCGGTGAACTGATGGGGCTCGATGGTTTTGGTGACGACATCCATCAATGCACCGTCGTCGCACTGGAAACATCGACGGTCTGCGCCATCGACATCGACGAACTGGAAAAACTCAGTACGCGGGCACCGGGGCTGCGGCGTCAAATACGTCACCTGATCGGCGCTGAAATCAACCACGACCATCGCAATCTGTTGTCACTCGGCCAGCTCAAAGGCGAGCAACGACTGGCAGCCTTCCTGCTCAACATCTCCCGACGCCTGAAAAAACGTGGCTTTTCACCTTACGAATTCAATCTACCAATGGCGCGGCATGACCTGGCCAACTATCTCGGTCTCGCGGTCGAAACACTGAGCCGCATGTTTTCACGCATGATCGATGCCGATCTCATCGAAACCAACCGCCGCCACGTCAAACTACTGAACACCAAGGCACTGTGTGAGCTTGCCCAGTACGACTGCCCGCGGGAAAGCCACCACGCATCTTCCTGAGACTACTACCCGACCCGACACGACCAGACGTAACACTCCTTTACCTGTACACGCTTACCCCTCAAAGCGTGGTGGTATAGAGTCGATGCATCTGCATGCAACCACGATAGGGGAATAGACATGGATCTGATGAAACTGGCCACGGAAATGATGATGAGCAAACTCGGCAGCGATACCACCGCTTCCGACTCGATCAACACCATTCTGGGCAAACTGCTCTCTTCGGATGATGGCGGCAACGGTCTCGGCAGCATCGTCAACGCGATGCGGGAAAAAGGGCTGGGTTCAATCGTCGAATCATGGCTCGGCGACGGTGACAACGCCGAGATAGCGCCGGAACAGCTGCGTGAAGTGGTCGGCAGCGACACTATCGCAGCAATGGCAGCCGACGTCGGCACCGATGAAGACTCGATTCTGGATACCCTGAAGGACGCCCTGCCCCAGATCATTGATAAATCGAGCAGCGGCGGTTCGCTACTGGACAATCTTGGAGGCCTCGATGGCGCGCTGGACATAGCCAAAAAGTGGCTCAGCTAATCCTCGCATCGGGAAGGTGAGCGGGCGCTCAACGCCCCTCGATGAGGGCCAGCGTTTTCTCTAGCGCCTCAGGCTCACCTTCCAGCAGCAGCACATCGCCGGGACGCAGATGGGTGTCCATCAGCTTTCCCGGCACACGAATCGGGCCACGCTGGACATTCGCCAGCCTGACACCATGCCGATCCAGCGCCAACTCCCAAGGCGTTTTGCCAATCGCATCGTGATGATCCTGAATAACAAACGCGCGTACTTCCCGAGGATAATCGAGTGATTGTTCTCGCGCCGCCTGCGCATCCGAATCATGGAAGAAAACGCGCAGTGGCGCATAATCTTCAGCGCGAATCGCATTGAGGGCGGCCTCAACCTTCGCTGGTGGCAGATCAAGCAAGACCATTAGCTGGCCCGCAAACGCCAGACTGGCCTCCAGCCCTTCTGGAAACACCACAGCGCCCGCAGCCACCAGGGCTTCATCATCACGACCGGTAATACTGCGCACGATCACCGGTCGGTCGAAACCCAGGCCACGGGCATATTTGACGATACGTTCTGCCACCTGTGCGTCACTGATGGTAATCGCCAGCGCCGCTGCTTGCTCCAACCTTGCAGCCCGCAATACCCCGGGCTGCAAGGCGTTGCCGAAGATTACCGCCTCGCCCGCGGCCGCAGCCTGACGAACACGCTCGGGATCGAGATCGAGCGCCAGCGTCTCGACCCCTTCTGCCGCAACGACTCTCGCCACGTTCTGACCCAGCCTGCCATAACCACAGATCACGACATGATGCTGGAAGTCACCACCCAAGGCTGCCATCTGGGCCTCAACGGGCAACGGCTCAGATACCTTCCCCGCCGGAAGCAACTGCGCCGCGATCTGCCGGTTGTAACGCAGCAGCAATGGCGCCAGCAACATACTGAGAATCACGCCTGCCAACAACGGTTGAGCAACACCGGCACTCAGCAACCCAAGCGTCATTGCCATCGACACAACCAGCAAACCAAACTCGCCGCCCTGCGCCAAACTGACAGCAGTACGAATGCCATCTGACAGCGAATAGCCAAACACGCGTACCAGTGGTGCCAGCAGCAACGGCTTCAGCAGCAATGCGACCGCAACAATCGCCACGACAGCAGAGAAACTGTCGAGAAATACGGCTGGGTCCAGTTGGATGCCGATGGAGATAAAAAACAGCCCCAGCATCAGATCCCGAAACGGTCGTATGTCAGCCTCGATCTGGTGGCGAAACTCGGTCTCGCCCAGCAACATGCCAGCCATGAATGCACCCAGCGTTGGTGACAATCCGGCAAGATGGGAAACAGCAGCTGCCGACAGCGCCAGCAGTAACGCCGTCAACATGAACAATTCCAGCGAACGCGTTGCCGCCACCCAGTGCAACATCGGTGGCAAGACATAACGTCCGGCAAGCAACAACCCAGCAAATACCAGCGCACCTTTCGCCAACGCCAGAGCCAACGCGCCACCCAATGCCTGCGGATTGGCTGCCAGTACCGGCAGCACGACGAGAATTGGCACAGCGGCAAGATCCTGGAACAGCAGAATCGCCGTCGCAAGGCGACCATGGGTTGCCGGTAGCTCCATCTGCTCACCGAGCTGCTTCAAGACGATGGCTGTCGACGACATCGCCAATGCGGTACCGACAATCAGCGCCTCGCTGACCGCCAGATCAGCCAGCCACGCCAGCCCGCCGATGACCACCGCTGTCAGCAGCACCTGAGCACTACCCAAGCCCAGCACCAGCCTTTTCGCCGCCAGCAGCCGCGACAGGGAAAACTCCAGCCCGATGGTGAACATCAACAGCACCACGCCCAACTCGGACAACAGGCGGATGGCATCGCCATCGTGCAACCAGCCAAATGCAGCCGGCCCGACCAATACGCCGGCCAACAAATAACCAATAATGGGCGACAGGCGAAAACGCTGGCACAAAGCGACCAGCAATGTACCCACCCCCAGCACAATCACCCACTGCAGCGCTGCATCGTGTTCCATTGTCCCTCCTCAATACTCCCGCCACGCGACCCGGTGAGATAGCCTGGAGCAAGTTTCTTGCCAGCAGGTGAATATCACTGCACTGCGACAACATCCCGGCACCAACCCCGGCCATATCGACCGACACGACACCGGCGGGGCGGCCAACTTGACCGCCTGCAGCCTGACTGGTCCGGGCTAACCGCTCTGATTCAACTTGCGTCGCAGCGTCCGCTCACCAATGCCAAGCAGCTTGGCTGCCTTGCCACGGTGGTAGTCTGCCTCCTTGAGCGCGGCGTCGATCAGCAACCATTCGGCATCGGCAAGAGTCGTGCCTTTGGGGATCAACACGCCATCGGTTGCGGCAGGCGCCGCTGCGGCATTGGGCAGCAGTGGCGAAATCAGCCTTGCGCTGATCTCCCGTACGCCTTCGGGGAGACGAACGGCCAGCCGTGTCATCACGTTCCTCAATTCCCGTACATTGCCGGGCCAGGGGTGACGACGCAGTAACGCCAACGCGTCTTCGCTGAGCACTGGCGCTGGCCCTTCGCGCCCCATGTCGCGCAAACGGTTATCGAGAAAACGCTGTGCCAGCAAGGCGATATCCACCGGCCTGTCGCGCAACGGCGGCAGGCTGATTTCAAACACATTCAAGCGAAACAGCAGATCCTGTCGAAACAGGCCAGATTCGATCCGCTCTTCCAGCGGGCGGTGCGTCGCTGCGACGACTCGCACATCGACAGGAATACCGCGCTCACCACCAATGCGATAGACCATGCCTTCTTCGAGCACACGCAGCAGGCTGACCTGCGCTGCCGGCGGCATATCACCAATCTCATCCAGAAACAGCGTACCGCCATTGGCTTGTTCGAAGCGGCCGCGATGCATGCGGCTCGCACCGGTGAACGCGCCCTTTTCATAGCCGAACAGCTCGGCCTCAAGCATGGTTTCGGGAATGGCGCCGCTATTGATGGCAACGAATGGACCCTGCGATCTGTTGCCAAGACCATGCAGCGCACGCGCAACCAGCTCCTTGCCAGTGCCGGTCTCACCCTGGATCAACACCGGCTCATCACTGGCAGCAAAGCGGGGCAGGTCTTTCAGTGCCTCTGCCATGGCAGGGTCAGCCATCAGCAGATAGGGCTCCAGCATCGCGGCAATACCGCCACGCGCCTGATTCGCCCCGAGATCGTCAACCAACTGCGCGGCCAGTTGCAACGGGTCGACCGGCTTTTCAAAATAGTGACGCGCGCCGTGGCGCAATGCTTCCACCGCGTTGTCGATACTGCCGTGCCCGGTAATCATGTAAAACGCGCCCGCCGGGTTCTGTCGCAGATAGTCGGGTAACAGGTCCAGCCCAGTGCCATCTTTGAGCTGAAGATCGGCCAGCACCGCATCGGGGCTGCTGTCTCGCAGCACCTGGCGCGCCTCGCGCAAACTACCCACACCGACCACGTCGGCGCCAAGCTTTTTCAACACACGCGCGAGACTGCGGACGATGGCGGCATCATCGTCGAGCAGCAGCAACGACAGCCCGGTCAGATCGGGGAGTCTTTTTTCAGTTTTTTCCACCACTCGGGCATCTCCTGCGGTTGAATGGGTAGCAACATCGTCACCCGTGCCCCACCACCTTCCCGGCTGGCGATGGTGACCTTGCCGCGATGCGCAGTGACCACGCGCTGCACAATGGCCAAGCCAAGGCCGTTGCCATCCTCACGCGTGGTGTAGAACGCATCGAACAGCCGGGGCAAATGCGCCTTCGAGATACCGCGACCGCGATCCTCGACCACCATCTCGATCGCATTGCCCCGACGTCGCACCCGTAACACGACATCGCCTTGGCGTTGACCACTTTGCGCCGCATTGAGCAGCACATTCAACAGTGCGTCCTGAACCGAGGCACCACGCCAGATGGGTTGCGGCAGCTGCGGTTCGACATCGACCCGAATCGTCAACCCCCGCGCCTGAGCTGTCGGTAGCGCCTGCCGAACAGCGGCATCGACCAGTGCCGCCACATCCACCGGCGCAAAATCACTGTCATGGCGGCGGGTGAGATTGAGAAAGGCGCTCAACTTGTCGTTCAGGGTGACAATATCCCGATCCAGCTCCTGCGCGATATCGGCAGCATCATCGGGCGCGAGCTGCAATGCCCGCGCGTTGGCACGTAACGCCATCAGCGGATTGCGCAAGTCATGTACCAGTGAGGCGGCCATTTCCGTCAGCGACGCACGCTGATAGATTTCCTGAAACTCGCTTTCGACGCGGCGCGTCATGCGCATTGCATACAGGGCAATCGCCAAGGCCAGCAAGATACTGAGGCCACCCGCTAATGCGAACATCAACACGGCTTTGCGGATACGCGCCAGTTCGTGATCAAGATTTTCGACCAATAGCGCGCGATCGAAGCCAAAATCGAGCCGCACCAGCGGCGCTGCCGCATCACTCAGGTCAAAGCGAATCACGAATGATTCGCCACGCTCATTATCGAAGCGCTGATGCGGCCCCGGTTCATCGGCCGCGCGCAAGGCACCATCGGGTAATGGCGCCACGCTATCGGCCGGCTTGCCGCCCACGTCGAACTGATATCCGGCGAATCTATCTCTGACTGCCACCGAACGTAGCGAGGGCAACCCGCCAAACAATGCCGACACATCATCCTGCAGCCAGCTTTCGTCCCGCTGCGCCATGGCATCGGTGTTACCCAGTTTGTCTACCAGCGGCGAAATCTGATCGACAAGTTGATCCATCAGAATACGCAGTTCAGCACTGCGTGCCTGCGAGTAGAGCCACAAGCCACCCCCACCAACGACCAGCAGATAAAGCATGAACAAAGCGCCGAAGGGAATGACGATCAGGCGCGTAATCGCAAAATTGGAGCGGATCATATGTCGAGATCAATCGCTGGAGGTTTTTCCAGCACCGTCCGCCTGCTCCCAGTCCTCGCGCAGCACAGGCAATTTTTCACGCCAGCCCTCAGCATCGCCGTAGTCGATAAACCGCTCCACACGATGATGTGGATCAGGCGTTCGACGTGCATGCCGGATCGGGCACCAATACTGCTCGGTGCGCGCAGTGATCTCTCGCGCATAAGCAATAACGCCATTGCCATAGCCACAATAGACACAATTGAGCTTTTCGACCGCATTGAGATAAGCCAGATGATGACGATCGATGACCACATGGTCACGGCGACGCACCCGCGGAATACGGTAAACGCGAAAGCAGATGTGCTGATAGAACGTGAACGTGACGTCAACGAGCATCAATGGTACGACCATGGCGTAGATGATGGGGGCGGTCAGCACCGTCAACAAGTTCGCCTGCGTCAGATACTGCCACAGCCCTGTCCGATACTGACGTTGCAGCCGCCGCATATTCTTTTCGAATACGACGCGGCCACGGCGCAACTGGTACTTGAATTCCTTGCGCCGCCGCCTCAGCAGACGATCGAATTCCTGCTCCAGATCCTTTTGGGTGGCATGTAGACGGTCGAGCAGTTCATCAAGCCGGAAATTGTCGGCCATGGCATTCTCCAGGGGCGGGGCTAGCCCACCAAATCATTCAGATATTGGAACAGCGCTCGCGACGACTTTGGTGGCTTGTTGGCTGCGGCTTCACGGCCCGCATTTCGAATCAACTGGCGAAGATGCTGGCGCTCGGCAGCGGGGTATTGCGCGATGATGTCATTGAGCAAGGCATCATCGCCGGCCAGCAACCGGTCGCGCCAGTCTTCCAGCTGGTGCAGACGCGCCACCTCATCACGGTGCGGCTGATCGATCTGGTCCAGCGCGTCACGAATGGCATCGACTTCCTCAGCGCCAAGCGGTCGCATGAGTTTTTCGATAAAAATGAATTGCCGCTTGAGCGCGCCTTTTTTCAGGCGGCGTGCCAGCACGATGGCATCACGCAGCGTGTCGTCGATGGGCACCTCGTCGAGCCGCGATGGATGCAGTGCTGCCAGCCGTTTGCCAAGCGCCCGCAAGGCCAGCATGTCACGCTTGATCGCGGTCTTGTTGGGGCGCTCGGCATAGACGCGCATCTCTTCGGCATCATCGCCTTCGTGGTATATTGGATCGTCTTCTCTATTCATCTTCCCATGCCCGATTCAGCAACCTGCAACACACCGCCATGACACCAGACCAACTGATCGCTCGCCTGAAGAACCAGCCGGAATCCGTCGATTTCGAAGATGTGATGGCGGTTATCGACCAACACTACCACTATTCTCCCGTCGGCTTCAGCAACGGGATCGGCGACGACAGCTTGTACAACGAAGCTGGCAGCAACGAAGGCTCCTGCAAGATCTTCGCCTTTGCGCGTCTGCACGATCTGGATCCCGCTACCACATTGGCTTGCTTCGGTAGATTCTACCGTGATGATGTGCTGCAGCAGCCAGCAGGCGACAACCACGGCAATATCCGCCGCTTCATGAAATACGGCTGGGATGGCATTAACTTCGATGCCCCTGCGTTGACCCCAAAGCTACTCGCTAGCGAGTAACCGTTCAGCTTGCGGGACATCTAACGCAGACTCTCTGCCCGGTAGCCGTTGCAGCAAGGCGCTGCGTCCCCGCACATCCTTGACGGCTTTGCCGAAATACCCTCGCAGCGTCTTTTTCAAATGCCCTTTCACCCGTTTTTCCGGTATCGACTTGAGCACCGAAAAGATGGCCAGCGCATAGGTGACATCATGCTGGGACAGATAGTTCTCGCGCTCGACGGCGGCAGGCGAACAGCTGCCACAGCCCGCGCGGAAGTTGTACGCGTCGTTGGCAAAGATCACACCAAAACCCATGAACACAGCCAGTAACTCGGTCACGTGAGGCCAGTTTTCCAGACCACCCGGCGGTGCTTCGGTCGCCATGCTGCCCAGATGGTGCGCCAGCGTATGGGCAAAACTGGAAATAATGGTTTCAGGATTACCGAGCATGCCTTCGTTGTAGATGATCGGCAGACGATGCTCCGGGGCAACATCGGCCGGGACGATGCCGCCCTTGCCGCGCAGATCACCTTCGATCTGTACCTTCGGCGCGTCCAGTGCATTGCAAGCATGCTGCTCGATCAGTTGCGTCGGCCAGTGCGACACGCCGGCATACTGTTTGACATGATCGAAAATCAGCTGCGCCATGCCGTCAGGGCTATCGGCCTGCCCTGGAAAATGGCTGTTGTCGGGCAACACCAGATCGGTTTCATTGTAGAACACTCCGGCATCGAACTGTCGCAATGCCCAGTCGAACGTATCGAACTGCCAGAGGATGGTTTCTTCGTCGAGGACGGGCTCGTGGCGCCCCAGTATTCTGCCCAGCATCGTTGATCCTGCGTATCGGTCGAGGTGCGATTGTAGCAACCTTCCCCAGCCATGCGGGAATCTGGCACAGCCGGCTCAATCGTAGTAGCTTAAGCGCCTTTCAATCACCATTGAGGAAGACAGATGGAACCGGACAAGATCAAAGAGATCATCGAGCAGGGCATGGACACCGAGCTGGTGCAGGTTGGCGGTGAAGGCGGCAAGTACGAAGCGACCATCGTCAGCAAGGCGTTCGAGGGCGTCAGCATGCTGAATCAGCACAAGATGGTCTACCCGCTACTCAACGACTACATCAAGAGCGGCGAAATCCATGCGCTCACCATCAAGTCGTATACGCCGGAGCAGTGGGCGCAAAAAAGCTGATCAAGGCTGAAAAACATCCTTCCAGCCAGCGTAGACCGACGCGGCCAGCACAGGCACCGCTACCAACAGGCCAAGGCCTAACAACAACATCGCCAATAGTAACAACGCCATGGCCAACACCCCATAGAGCAGAAAGGGCCGCCAGTTCACCAGGCAGGCTTTCAGACTGAGACGGGCAGCGGTAACGGCATCGAGTCCCTGCAATACGATGAGCGCAGGCGCAAACCAGACAGCCATGACAACCGGTGTCAACAGCAGCATCGCCAGCAGGTT
Organism: uncultured Thiotrichales bacterium; assembly: GCA_964596975.1. GTDB lineage: Bacteria > Pseudomonadota > Gammaproteobacteria > UWMA-0217 > UWMA-0217 > JALSHZ01. The sequence continues at coordinate 9,348 of CAZQXF010000066.1, forward strand.
GACGACGACAACCCAGACCATCAGCGCCTGCAACTGCGACGGCAGCAATGTTCCAGGCGCAGCCATCAGCACCTTATCGAAGGCCGGCAGCGGAAAACTCGCAACAACACCCGCCATCAGCAACATCACCAGTACCGACGCTGCCAGATATAGCCCGCCCAATCCGACCAGCGCTCCGGTGTGTGTCTGGAAGCCCGCAAACAGATGTGAGACACGAAGTGGCTCGCCGCGATCGATGGCGGCGCATCCCAGCATCATGCCGCCGGCAAACAGGATGCTGAGGGGAAACGTCAGCAAGAAAACCAGCGGCACCAACGACAACAGCGCGGTCGTAAGGACGACAATCACCGTCATCACCATCCACACGAACGGCGCCTGGCGGAAATAGCGAAACCCGTCGGCAACCCATGACACCCCGCTGGCAAAACCCCGCTTCGCTGGTGACGGCAGCTTGGCCACTGCCGGCCGTTGCCTATCATCTATACGCATTGCTGTACCTTTACGCTCTGTAAACCGCTCAACGCTTGGATTGACGTTGATCTTCGATAAAATAAAGCATGAAGTCCATCAAACCATTGTGGGCAACGGTAAGCTAAGATTCCGTCATTCTCAGCATTTCCTTCAAGGATCAACATCATGTCCCCACGCCGCGGCAGAAGACTTTTTTCCACTCATCGTGAACCCGAGGTGAAAACACCGCAGTACCCGGTACAGGACGGGCATGTGGTGACGATCGATTACACCGTCTTCGATGACGAAGGCAATGTGCTCGATACCACGCGCGACCGCGGCGTACTCACCTACCTGCATGGTTCGGACATGCTGCCGCAGGGAATTCAAAAAGCGCTCGAAGGTCTCCACTCCGGCGACAAGATCAGCGATCGTATCATCGCCCCCGATGCCGCCTATGGCGAATACGATGAAGGCAAAACCGCCGAATATGAAGCCGCACTGTTTCTCGACAACGAAGGCATCGTCGAAGGCAAGATGTACGAAATCCAAACCCGCACCGGCATGAAAATCGTTCGCGTGCTGGAAGTCGACGATCAGATCATCAAAGTCGATCTCAATCATCCACTGGCCGGCAGGGCACTCCATCTGGATGCCACCATCGTCAGTGTCAGACCCGCAACAGAAGAAGAGCTGACTAAC
>CAZQXF010000067.1:0-10442 GCA_964596975.1 uncultured Thiotrichales bacterium
TCGTCCGCGACCTGAAGCTGCCCGACAGCGATTTCGAATTGCTGCGCGCCATCGGCGGCGAGTGTGTCGGCGCGCCGTCGATTTTTCCCGCTCCGCCACTAAATCGAAGCCCGAGCAGGGGAATTTGCTCGGGCTTTTTTATGCGGGATTCAATCCAGCAAGGCCACGGCGAAATCCATATAATCGGGATAGGTGTTATAGGAGAATTCGCTATGTTGGCGCGGGTATTGCTGTTTTTATTGATTGTGGGGAGTACGACAGTCCCGTTATTTGCTGATGTCTTCCGCTGGGTTGATGCGCAGGGCCAGGTGCATTTCTCCGATCGCCGCAGCGTAGCGAATGATGACTCCTCTGTTGAGCGGATCGATATCAAACCGAACGTTGTGAGGGTGCAGCGCGCGCAGCCCTCTATCAGCAGACCAGCAGAGCGACGTCTTTATCGCAACGACCGGGCTGTTAGAAGCGTTGTGGTCTCAGACAGTGCAAACGTGCTTCGCCAGCGGCGTTGTGAGAATGCCAAAAGAAATTTGCAGCATATGCGTTCTCGTATGCGGGCGGGCTATCGGGCATCCGAGCAGGCCAGACTCCATGAGGCTGAGCTGAAGTATATGGAAGAGCGCAAAAACTATTGCGACTAAGGTGCGATAGATTGTTGGGCCCAAACAAACTCCATAGCCCTCTCAGTAGTGGCATTGTTGTATCTCCACTTTTGGGTACTGGCGCAATGACAGCAGCTTGAATGCTACTGCTGACCTGCGTCGAGCATTTCCCTGGCGTGCGCGAGTGATTGTTCGGTGATGCGTTTACCACCGAGCATGCGGGCGATTTCTTCGCTGCGTTGTTGGTCAGTCAGTGGTTGTAGCCGGGTTTCGGTGCTGTCTTCGGTTTTGATTTTCTCTACCCGCAGGTGATGGTGGGCGCAGGCGGCGACCTGCGGGAGGTGGGTGACGCAGAAGAGTTGGCAGCGTTCGCCGAGTTCTCGCAGTTGTCGGCCGACGACTTCGGCGACGGCGCCGCCGATGCCACTGTCGACTTCATCGAAGATGAGCGTCGGCAGTTGCTGATTGGCGGTGGCCGCGAGCTGGATGGCGAGGCTGATGCGTGACAGTTCGCCACCGGAGGCGACGCTGGCGAGTGGTTTCAGGGGTTGTCCGGGGTTGGCCGATACCATGAAGCAGATATGTTCCCAGCCCTGCCGGCTGCGTTCTTCTTCAGGTTTTGCGGTGATCTCGATGCCAAAGCGTCCGCCTTCCATGCCGAGTTCCTGCATTGCGGCGGTAATGGTTTTTTCCAAAGTCAGTGCTGTTTTCCTGCGCGCATCGCCGAGCTTGTTGGCGGCCGCATCGTAGGTTTCGGCAGCGTTGGCAAGCGCCTGCTCCAGCGCTTCGATCGACTGTTCGGGGTCGGACAGTGTGGCGATCTCCTGTTCCATCGAGGCGGAAAGATCGGGCAGTTCTTCGGGGAGGATTCGGTGCTTGCGAGCCAGTTCCTGAGCGCGGTTGAAGCGTGCCTCGATGTCGGCTAGCCGTTGTGGGTCAGCGTCGATGTGGTCGGCCTGGTTGCGCAGTGAATGGGCAGCTTCTTCGACTTGAATCCGCGCGCTTTCCAGCAGTTCGGCGGCTTCGTTGAAGGCGGGGTCGATTTCCCGGGCGCGGTCGATGTCCTCCCGCACGGCGGTCAGCAGCGCGTAAGCGGAGCCGCTGTCGGATTCATACAGTGCTTCGAAGCCGCCCAGCGCATAGTGCTTGAGTTGATCGGCGTGGGTCAGCCGGTTCAGTTCCTCTTCGAGCATCTGGAATTCGCCGGGCTTGAGATCGAGTTCCCGCAATTCGTTGAACTGGAATGACAGCAGGTCGAGCCGTGATTGGCGGGCATGGCGTGAATCCAGCAGTGCATCGAGACGCTGACGCAGTTCATTCCAAGCGGACCAGGCGCTGTCGACCTGCTGCAGCAGTTTGCCGAGATCGCCATGGGCGTCGAGCAGCTTGCGCTGATCAGCGGGCCTGAGCAGCGATTGATGAGCGTGCTGGCCGTGGATGTTGACCAGCTTTTCGCCCAGCGCCTTGAGGTTCGATACCGTTGTCGGGCTGCCGTTGATGTAAGCGCGGGAACGCCCTTCGGCGGTGATTACACGCCGAAGGATGCATTCGTCGTCGGTATCGAGGTCGTTTTCGATCAGCCAGTCACGCACCTCGGGCAGGGTGACATCCAGCGTGACACTGATGTCGGCCCGCCGCGCGCCATGACGCACCGTCGTGGCATCGGCACGATCACCGAGTACCAGGCCGATGGCGTCGAGCATGATCGATTTGCCGGCACCAGTTTCGCCGGTAATCGCGGTCATGCCATCGGCGAGATCCAGTTCCAGTTTGTCGATAATCGCGAAATCCCGGATATCAATATGAGTCAGCATGATGTTGTTGGTCGATGCGGGAGGGAATCAGGGCTGGGCGCTCCAGTTCAGCTTCTGGCGCAGGATGGCGTAGTAGTCGTAGCTGCTGGGGTGGATCAATTGCAGTGAGTTGACCGAGCGGTCGATCAGCAGTTCGTCACCGGGTTCGACATTGATCATGTTCTGGCCATCGAAGGCAATGCGGGCTGAGGAGTGGTTGTGGCGGTGCAACAGAATGCTGATGTTGCTGTTGCCGCTGATGACGATCGGTCGGCTGCTGAGCGTGTGCGGGCAGATCGGCACCATGGTCAGGGCGTCGATTTCGGGGTGCAGGATCGGGCCGCCACCCGACAGCGCGTAGGCGGTGGAGCCGGTCGGCGTGCTGACGACGATGCCATCGGCGCGCTGCATATTGACCAGCCGGTCGTCGATGCGGGTTTCGAATTCGATCATGCGAATGGCGTCGCGCACGTGCAGAACGACGTCGTTGAGTGCGTGTTCGCTGATCAGGCATTCGCCGTCACGCAGAATTCTGGCGCGCAGCATGCAGCGTCGCTCAGTCTGGAAGTCGCCGTTGAAGATGGTGACGAGTTGCGTCGCCAGTTCATCGGGTGATACATCAACGAGGAAGCCAAGGCGGCCAATATTGACGCCCAGCAGCGGTACGTTGGCGGCGGCGAGCGAGCGTGCTGCGCCCAGCAAGGTGCCATCACCGCCGACGACGATGCACAGATCGCAGTGACTGGCGATTTCTGCGCGGCTGACGAGCTGGCTGAGCGGGAAGCCAGCGTGTTGCAGTGTTTCGTCCAGGTAGCATTCGACATCCAGCGCCCGCAGCTGGGTCAGCAGCGTATCGAGCGTGCTTTTCAGGCGCTCGTCCTGTTGCTTGATAATAATGCCGATATGGCGGAAAGCAGTCATGCAGGGGAAGCTATCATGCAGGTCGATTTCCCGCCAGTGGGGATTGATCATCCGGTATCGGCACCCAATTATATTCGCTTGAATAGGCTTCAATGCCGGGAAGATGTCTGGGTTCAGGGTTGATCAGTTGGGTCGCTCGTTGCGCCTATTGGGTAGATTTGTGATCCCGTGGTTGTAATCAACATGAAATCAAGCTGTAATCCGAATGATGCTATCAGAACGTGAACACATACTGCTCAAGTCGTTGATCGAGACGCATATCGCTGATGGTCAGCCGGTAGGGTCGCGCACGCTGGCCAAGGTATCCGGCCTGAAGGTCAGTGCGGCGACGGTACGCAATGTGATGGCTGATCTGGAAGAGATGGGGCTGCTGGTGTCGCCGCATACCTCGGCTGGCCGCATTCCAACGCCTGCGGCTTACCGGTTGTTCGTCGATTCCATGCTGCAGACACAGCCGCTGACAAACGTCGTGGTACAACAGTTTCAGGCGGAGCTGGATGCGGCGCAGGATTCCCACGCGTTGGCGGAGTCGGCGTCTGGCCTGTTGTCTGGCGTCACGCAGCTGGCGGGCATTGTTACCCTGCCACGCAAGGAGACGGCTACGCTGGAGCAGATCGAGTTCGTCAAGCTTGGCGACAAGCGGGTGCTCGCGGTCATGGTATTGAAGCATGGTGAGGTCGAAAACCGTGTTTTGACGCTGGATCGTGAATACAGCCGTTCCGAGCTGGAGCAGGCGGCGAACTATCTGACCGAACGCTATGCCGGCATGGATGTGATGCAGGCCAGGGCGCAGTTGGTCGAAGAGCTGCAGGGTCTGCGTGAGGATATGAATTCGTTGATGGAGTCGGCCATCGAGCTGGGCGAGCAGGTACTCAACCCGGACGATGACGAAGGTGATTTCGTCATGGCGGGACAGACTCGGTTGATGGAGTATGAGGAGTTATCGGATGTCGAGCGGCTGCGCGCATTATTCGAAATCTTCAATGCCAAACGGGATATCCTGCACGTTCTCGATCGTTGCACCATGGCTGATGGTGTGCAGATCTTTATCGGCCAGGAGGCTGGTTACGATGTGCTCGACAGTTGTAGCGTCGTTTCGGCACCGTATTCGGTTGATGGCAAGGTGGTCGGTGTGCTCGGCGTCATTGGTCCGACACGCATGGCTTACGATCGCATTATCCCGATCGTCGATGTCACCTCGCGGTTGTTGAGCGCTGCCTTGAATTCCCGCTGATTACCCCCATCGTCCCCGAAGTTTCCGGTCATGGTCGCGCCGTCAGGCAGGCCATTGCTGAGGGAATCCTGTATCCTCGCGATCCGGGATTCACGTGGTTTTCATTCGACAGTCTTGCGTTGTCCGCACCGGCCAGCAGGGCTGTCGAGTCCAATTTGAACAGACGGAGTGATTCATGCGCGAAAATGAGAATCTGGAGGATACGGTTGAACAGCCTGTCCCGGATGGAATGGGGGATGATCCTGATGCGACTCAGGAGACGCCGGATCCGGAGGCCGAACTCAGCCGCCTGAAAGAGGAACTCACCGAGGCACAGGCCAAAGTCGACGAATACTGGCAGCGTGTGCTCCGCGCTCAGGCTGAGCAGGACAACACCCGCAAACGGGCGGAACGTGATGTGCAGAATGCGCACAAGTACGCGCTGGAGAAATTCGTGGGCGATTTGTTGCCGGTGGTTGACAGCCTCGAGATGGGGCTGGTCGCGGCGGCGGAGAATGCCGATGTCGACAAGATTCGCGAAGGCATCGAGTTGACGCTGAAGATGTTCCTCGATGCGTTGAAAAAGCACGGCGTCGAGCCGGTTGATCCTACCGGGGAGGCCTTCGATCCGCAGCTGCATCAGGCCATGTCGATGCAGCCCAGCACAGAGGTGCCGCCAAATACCGTCACCGCGGTCATGCAGAAAGGATACCTGCTGAACGATCGTCTGGTGCGCCCGGCGATGGTCATGGTATCGAAGGAAGGCTAAGCCGCGAGATATCGGCATCAGGGGCAAGACGGGGTTCGATCTGACGGTTTTTTTGCTCCGGGGCTTGAACTGACCATCAACGCCCCCATATCCCTAACCAACAAAATACAAGAGCATACGGAGTTTACAGATGGGAAAGATTATTGGTATCGACCTGGGAACCACCAATTCCTGCGTGGCAGTGATGGAGGGGGATAAGCCCAAGGTTATCGAAAATGCGGAAGGCGATCGCACGACGCCTTCGGTCGTGGCTTTCGCCGACGATGGTGAAGTCCTGGTTGGTCAGCCGGCCAAGCGTCAGGCAGTCACCAATCCGCACAATACGGTTTATGCGGTCAAGCGCCTGATCGGACGCAAGTTCGACGAGGAAGCGGTGCAAAAGGACATTGAGCTGGTGCCGTACAAGATCGTCAAGGCGGACAATGGCGACGCCTGGGTTGAGGTCAACGGCAAGAAGATGGCGCCGCAGGAGATTTCCGCGCGCATCTTGCAGAAGATGAAGAAGACTGCCGAAGATTATCTCGGTGAGGAAGTCACCGAAGCGGTTATCACTGTTCCGGCCTACTTTAACGATTCACAGCGCCAGGCAACCAAAGATGCAGGCAAGATCGCCGGTCTGGATGTCAAACGCATCATCAACGAGCCGACGGCAGCTGCACTGGCTTACGGCATGGACAAGAAGAGTGGCGACGCCAAGGTCGCTGTCTATGACCTCGGTGGTGGCACCTTCGATATCTCGATTATCGAAATCGCTGAGATCGACGGCGAGCATCAGTTCGAGGTGTTGTCGACCAACGGTGACACTTTCCTCGGTGGTGAGGACTTCGACATGCGCCTGATCGACTATCTGGCGGATGAGTTCAAGAAAGACACCGGCATGGATCTGCACAACGATCCGCTGGCGCTGCAACGCCTGAAAGAGGCTGCCGAGAAGGCCAAGATCGAGCTTTCGTCAACCCAGCAGACCGATGTGAACCTGCCGTATATCACCGCTGACCAGAGCGGGCCGAAGCACCTCAACATGAAGGTGAGCCGCGCCAAGTTCGAGTCGCTGGTCGAAGATCTGGTCAAACGCACCATCGAGCCCTGCAAGGTTGCGCTCAAGGATGCCGGTGTGTCGGCTTCGGAGATCGATGAGGTCATCCTGGTTGGTGGTCAGACGCGGATGCCAGCAGTGCAGGAAGCTGTTAAAGAGTTCTTCGGCAAGGAGCCGCGCAAGGATGTGAATCCTGATGAGGCGGTTGCCGTGGGTGCCGCGATTCAGGGTGGTGTACTTGGTGGCGACGTCAAGGACGTGCTGCTGCTCGACGTGACGCCTTTGAGCCTGGGTCTGGAGACCATGGGTGGTGTCATGACCAAGCTGATCGAAAAGAACACCACGATCCCGACCAAGGCGACGCAGATCTTCTCGACTGCCGATGACAACCAGACCGCGGTGACGCTGCACATTCTCCAGGGTGAGCGTGAGCAGGCGTCGGCGAACAAGTCGCTGGGGCGTTTCGATCTGACCGATATTCCGCCAGCACCGCGCGGTGTGCCGCAGATCGAGGTGACCTTCGATATCGACGCCAACGGCATCATGCATGTGTCGGCGAAGGACAAGGCGACCGGCAAGGAGCAGTCGATCGTGATCAAGGCGTCGAGCGGTCTGTCCGAGGAAGAGATCGAAAAGATGGTCAAGGACGCCGAAGCGCATGCCGAGGAAGACAAGAAGTTCCACGAACTGGTCACGGCGCGCAACACGGCTGACTCGCTGATTCATGCCACTGAAAAGTCGCTTAAGGACTTGGGTGACAAGGTGGATGCCGGCGAGAAGTCTGCCATCGAATCGGCGCTCGAAGCGCTGAAGGAAGCAGTCAAAGGCGACGACAAGGATGACATCGAAGCCAAGACGCAGAAGCTCGCGGAAGCTTCCGGCAAACTGGCTGAAAAGGCCTATGCCGATCAAGGTGCCCAAGCAGGCGCCGGCGCAGAAGCAGCGGCTGACCAGAGCGGTGGTTCGGCAGCGGCAGACGACGATGTGGTCGATGCCGAGTTCGAAGAAGTCGACGACAAGAAGTAAGTGTATGAGAGCGGGGCAGGGTGATTCCTGTCCCGCTTTTTTTGTGTTGTCAGGCGGTCCCGTTTGGGAGCGCCTTTTTGCATTATCCTGAGCGGTTGTTTCGGTGATGCCCTGGAATCGGGGGGATTGCCGGAAGCAGGATAGGGAGCCAGTCGAAAGCCATGCCCAAAGCAGATTATTACGAAGTTCTTTGTGTTACCAGAAATGCCAGCGAGGCGGAGCTGAAGAAAGCTTATCGTCGCATGGCAATGAAATACCACCCGGACCGCAATCCTGACGACGCTGAGGCGGAGGTCCGGTTCAAAGAGGTCAAGGAAGCCTATGAGGTGTTGAGTGACCCGCAGAAGCGTGCCGCTTATGACCAGTTTGGGCATGCGGGTGTCGATCCTTCTCAGGGGAGCGGTGGCTTTGGTCGTGGCGCGGGTAACTTCAGTGATATTTTTGGTGATGTGTTCGGCGATATCTTCGGTGGTGGCGGTGGTGGCGGGCGTCAGCACGTCTACCGTGGTTCCGATCTGCAATACAATCTTGAGTTGACACTCGAAGAAGCTGTTTTCGGCATTGAGAAAGTGATCGACATTCCGCGCATGGATACCTGCGACAGCTGCGGCGGCAGCGGTGCCGCGCCAGGATCGTCGCCAGTCACCTGTTCCACCTGCAACGGCGTCGGTCAGGTGCGAATGCAGCAAGGCTTCTTCTCTGTGCAGCAGACCTGCCCGACCTGCAAGGGCACGGGACAGGAGATTCGCGATCCCTGCACAAAATGTCACGGCGAAGGCCGGGTGCGGGTGACCAAGAAGCTCGAGGTGAAGATTCCGGCGGGTGTCGATACCGGTGACCGGATACGTCTGAGTGGAGAGGGCGAAGCGGGCATCAATGGTGGCCCGTCCGGCGATCTCTATGTTCAGGTCGTGGTCAAGGAGCACAAGCTCTTTACCCGCGATGGTGATGATCTCTACTGCGAGGTGCCGATCAGTTTTGCCACCGCGACGCTCGGTGGTGAGTTGGAGGTGCCGACGCTTGATGGTCGCATCAAGCTCAAGGTGCCGGCAGAAACCCAGACCGGCAAGCTGTTCCGCATGCGTGGCAAGGGCGTAAAGCCAGTGCGCGGCGGCCCGGTGGGCGATCTGATCTGCAAGGTGCGAATTGAAACACCAGTGAACTTGAGCAAGGAGCAGAAGGCGCTGCTGGAAGAATTCGCCGCCAGCCTCGAAGCGGGTGGCACACGTCACAGCCCGCAGGAGCATGGCTGGCTGGATGGCGTCAAAGGCTTTTTCGACGAACTCAAAGCAAAGTTCAAACAGGACTGATCGATGGCAAAGATAGCGGTAGTTGGCGCCGGCGGGCGTATGGGCAAGACTCTGGTGCAAGCTTGTGATGCAACCTACGGCGCCGTGCTGACGGCCGCTACGGAGCGCCCCGGCAGCACCTTGCTGGGTGCGGATGCGGGTGAGGTGGCTGGTATCGACAATCTTTCCGTGCCACTGGTCGAGTCGCTGGACGAGGCGGCGCATGTCGATGTCGTCATCGACTTCACCCGTCCCGAGGCAACGCTGGAGCATCTGGAGTACTGCCGGCGGAATGGTTGCAGCATGGTGATCGGTACCACCGGTTTTTCTGAGGAGCAAAAAGCAATCATCACGGAGGCCGCTGCTGACATCGGCATCGTCATGGCGGCCAATTTCAGTATCGGTGTCAATCTCTGTCTGCGCTTGCTGGATATGGCCGCGCGGGTGCTCGGTGATGAGGTCGATATCGAAGTGATCGAAGCGCATCACCGTCACAAGGTTGATGCGCCATCCGGCACTGCGCTGGCGATGGGCGAGGTCGTGGCCAGCGCGCTGGGGCGTGATCTGAAAGACTGTGCGGTCTACGGCCGCCAGGGGCATACCGGGCCGCGTGACCGCAAGACCATCGGTTTTGAAACGATCCGCGCTGGCGATATCGTCGGTGAACATACCGTCATGTTCGCAGCCGAGGGTGAGCGGGTGGAGATCACCCACAAGGCGTCGAGCCGGATGACCTTCGCCCAAGGCGCGGTACGCTCCGCAATGTGGATTCTCGACCAGCAACCGGGGCTCTATGACATGCAGGATGTGCTCGGGTTTCGTGACTGAAACGCGCGAGTAGAAAATTTGTGATAGCCGTAGCGAAGGGCTCGGGTATTAGGTAGAATCTCGCCGACAAACGGGCGCGCGAGCGTTCGACTACACTATTTCAACGGGATGGACTGTTCCATCCCGTTTGTGTATCTGAAATCCGGAGGTTGGCTTGAATTCACCCGCATTGTTGGCGCTTGCCGACGGCAGCGTTTTTCATGGGCGCTCGATTGGCGTCTCCGGCGAGATCACCGGCGAGGTGGTTTTCAATACTGCGATGACGGGTTATCAGGAGATCCTCACTGACCCCTCCTATGCACAGCAAATCGTTACTCTCACCCATCCGCATATCGGCAACGTCGGCGTCAATGCCGAGGATGCGGAGTCCGATGCGTTATATGCCTCCGGGCTGGTGATTCGAGACCTGCCGCCGCGGGTCAGCAACTGGCGCAGTGAAGAGAGCCTTGGGGATTACCTGCAGCGGCACCACGTTGTCGCGATTGCCGATATCGATACCCGCCGCCTGACCCGGATTCTGCGCGAAAAAGGCGCGCAGAACGGTTGCCTGATGGCGGGTGAGACGGTCGATGCCGACAAGGCGATTGCGATGGCGCGCGAATTTCCGGGCCTCAAGGGCATGGATCTCGCATCTCAAGTTACCGTCGATGAAGCCTACGAGTGGAATCAGGGCAGCTGGACGCTGGCAGGTGGTCTGCCCGAGCCGGCGGGTGATCTGCGTTGGCACGTCGTCGCCTGGGATTTTGGCGTCAAGCACAACATTCTGCGCATGCTGGTCGATCGGGGCTGCCGGGTCACCGTGGTGCCGGCGCAGACGCCAGCGAGCCAGGTGCTGGCGATGAATCCGGACGGTGTTTTTCTCTCCAATGGCCCCGGTGACCCTGAGCCCTGCGACTACGCGATCAAGGCGATTGACGAAGTGTTGCAACGCTCGGTGCCAGTGTTTGGCATCTGTCTCGGCCATCAGT
>CAZQXF010000068.1:0-10364 GCA_964596975.1 uncultured Thiotrichales bacterium
ATCAGACCTCTCGATATTGCAACCGGTCACCAATCCAGCGCTGGATGAGCGCATCGACCTTTTCCGGATACTGCGAAACAATCCGTTGCGCAGCGTTGCCAACGGCCGGAATCAGGCTACTGTCGCGAATGATATCGGCGACCCGAAATTGCATCAGGCCGGTCTGACGAACCCCCAGGATTTCACCGGGACCGCGAAGTTCGAGGTCGATCTGGGCGATGGCAAAACCGTCGCTGGTTTCGCGCATCGCCTTGATACGGCGGCGACCACTTTGCGACAACGGTGCCTGATACAGCAGCACGCAGCTGCTCTTGCCGCTGCCTCGCCCTACCCTGCCGCGCAGTTGATGCAGTTGTGACAGCCCCAGGCGCTCGGCATTTTCGATGATCATCAGCGTGGCATTGGGTACGTCCACGCCCACTTCGATGACCGTTGTCGCCACCAGCAAATGCAGCTCGCCAGCTTTGAAGGCCGTCATGACTTGTTCTTTTTCGGCGGGCTTCATGCGCCCATGCACCAGCCCGACATTGAGATCGGGCAATGCCTCTTGCAAACCGGCATGGGTGACTTCGGCGGCCTCGCATTGCAAGGCATCTGATTCTTCCACCAGCGTGCAAACCCAGTAACACTGCTGCCCTGCCCGGCAGGCATTGGCGACGCGCTCGACCACATCGGCACGACGGTCGTTCGGCAGTGCCACCGTCGTCACGGGCTTTCGGCCCGGCGGCAGCTCGTCGATAATCGATAGGTCGAGATCGGTATACGCGGTCTGCGCCAGGGTGCGGGGAATGGGCGTGGCGGTCATGATGAGCTGGTGCGGCGCGCTACCGGCAGCCGCGCCTTTTTCCCGCAGCGCCATGCGCTGATGCACACCGAAACGATGCTGCTCATCGACGACAACCAAGGCGAGACGTTCAAATTCGATATCATCCTGAAACAGCGCATGGGTGCCTACCGCCAGCTGCGCCTGCCCGGCGGCAATCAAGGCGCGCATTTCTCGGCGTTGCGCCGCTTTCTGCTTGCCGGAAATCCACGCGACGGTCAGACCCAGTGGCTCGAACCATTGGGAAAAATTTCGATAGTGCTGCTCCGCCAGAATTTCCGTCGGCGCCATCACGGCTGCCTGAAACCCGGCTTCGACAGCCTGCAAACAGGCCAATGCCATTACCACGGTTTTGCCACTGCCGACATCGCCCTGCACCAGCCGCATCATCGGCTGGCCTTGCCGCAGATCGTGGTCGATTTCCCTCACGACACGCTGTTGCGCTGCGGTCAGATCGAATGGCAATACATCCCGGAACCGGCGCGCAAGTTTGCCCTTGGGCAGCAAAGCATGCGCACGGTGTTGTTTGGCGCTGGCACGTATTTTCAGCAGGCTGAGCTGATGAGCCAGCAGCTCTTCGAATGCCAGCCGCTGCTGGGCCGGGTGCATGCCCTCGCGCAACAGTTCGAGCTGAGCCTCGGGCGGCGGCCGATGCAGATAGAGCAGCGCATCGGCCAGTGCTGGCTGATTGCCCGTAAGGAGTTCCGGCGGCAGTAATTCTGCAACAATCTCAACATGATTGAGCGCCTGATCAACCAGACGGCGCAAGGTGGTCTGGCCAACGCCATCAGTGGCGGGATAGACCGGCGTCAGATATTCCTCGACCTCCGCGCCATCGGCCGTTGGATTCACACGATATTCGGGGTGCACCATTTCCGGGCTTCCGGCAATAAGCCGCGCCTCGCCAAAACAACGAATCAACGCACCAGCGCGTAACCCCTGACGCTGTTTTTCACTGAAATGAAAAAAGCGCAACAAGATCGAACCGGAACCATCCGCAACGCGCACCAGCATCATCCGACGGCGGCGAAATACCACCTCGGTATGTTCTATTTCTCCCTGGATAACGACTTCCATGCCATCCTGCAACGTCCCGATCGGATAGATCCGGGTGCGATCCTGATAGCGCAGCGGCAGGTGAAAAAGCAAATCGGCAACTGTCTTCAGGCCCAGCTTGTTCAGCTTTTCCTGCAGGCCGGGGCCGACACCCTTGAGCACCAGCAGCGGGCTCGACAGCGTGATTTCATTCCCCGCCATCGATTACGCCGCCGCAGCCGCCAGGGCGGTTCTTTTGCGATGAAGAAAAAAAACGAAAATCAGCAGCAGCACCAGGGCGGCCAGATGCAGCATCCGGTCGAGCGGCCACAGCAGCACCAGGGCGAGCATCGCCATCAGCAGCCGTTGGAGCAACGACAATCTGACCACCTGCCATCCCTTGAGCGCAGCAACAAACGCATACAGGCCCGCCAATGCAAACAGGCCGGTTTCAAGCGCCTGCAACCAGTTCCCGGTCACCAATGGGGTGTAGGCAAACAGTAGCGGGATGATATACAGCGACTTGGCCACCATCCACGAGGTAAAGCCAGTTGCCATCGGTGGCGTGCGGGCGATCGCAGCGGCGGTAAAGGCGCAGAGGCAGACTGGCGGCGTGACATTGGAATCTTGCGACAACCAGAAAATAATCAGATGCGCTGCCAACAGGGTCATGGTCAACTGCGCTTCATCGATCAGCAGTGGTTGCAACAACGACAGTGTTTCGGCCGGCAGCTTGGCGATCAATTCGTTGGCCTGCGCCAGCGACAGATTGTCGAGCAACGGCAACACTTCCGGCGAGGCGAGCATGAAAATCGCCCTGGCATCCTCCGGCAGATTCCCCGCCGCCAATGCCTGCGCCAATTCGGCATTCGCCATCAGCAGATAAAGTGCAGGCGCCGAGAGCGTCGCCAATACGATATATGATGCGGTGACCGGCAGCCCCATACCCAATACCAGCGATGCCACCGCCACCAGCAATATCGCGACCAGCAATGATCCTCCAGCCCATTCACTGATCATCAATGAAAAGGTATTGCCAATGCCTGCCGTGGCAATCACATTGACAATCAGCCCGACGGCACACAGCAGAATTGCCGTCATTACCATATTGCGCGAGCCCAGCGCCAGCGCATCGAAAATGGCGCGCACGCCCATTTTCGTTGGCGTAAACCATGAGCTGACGACCACGGCAACGATGGCGATCACGCCCGCATAGACCGGCGTAAAACCGCTCACCAGCAAACCGACCAATAACCCGACCGGGAGAATGAACGACAGCCCCTCGCGAAATACCAGCGGCAGCAAAGGCTCTGCACCCTCGGTGTACACTTCCATGCCCTGCTTGAAAGCCTCGAAGCGGACATAGAAAGCGAGCGAGAAAAAATACAGCACCGCAGGAATCAGGCTCACCGCAACGATCGTGGCATAGGGAATTTCGGTATAGCTGGCCATCACAAATGCGCCTGCCCCCATGATCGGCGGCATCAGCTGACCACCAGTGGAAGCAGCGGCCTCTACCGCTGCCGCAAACTTGGGCGGGAATCCCGCCTGCTTCATCATTGGAATGGTGATGACACCCGTCGAGGCGGTATTGGCAATCGCTGAACCGGAAATGGTGCCGGTCAGGCCGGAAGCGAGCACAGCGACAATACCTGGCCCGCCAATCAACCTGCCCGCCACGGCCCGTGACAGATGGATGACAAAATCACCCGCACCGGAGCGCAACAAAAAGGCACCAAAAATAATAAACACGATGACAAAGGTGGCTGAAATACGGGCAATGCTGCCAAACAGTGCATCATCACCATAGATACTGCGAAACAACATTGTTTCCACGCGCAGGCCACCAAAACTGAAGACACCCGAAATCAACGACCCCCACCAGGTGATGTAGCTGAGGGAGATGACAATCAGAATCGGAATAATCCAGCCCGTGGCACGCCGGGTGTATTCGATGGCGCCCAGAATAACGACAATGCCGGCAATCCAGTCGGGCAGGATCAGCGTGACACCGCGATCATAAATCGCATCGGCTGCCCAGATCAGATAAACGGCACTTGCAGCCACCAGCGACGCAAAAGCGATATCCAATCGCCTCAGCACGGCAACATGCGACAGCGGATAAATTAGCGCACACATCAAGACAAAGCCGGCGAAATGCAGAATATTCTGCACCTGCGCATCGACATTGCCGAAGCTGTTGAACCAGAGATGTGCAGCCGCAATCACGACACCAAGCACATAGACCGCCCGATTGGCGCGAACGGAATCGACTTCGGTCTGGATACTCGGTGGGATACGGTTCCAGGCGGAATCAGCCTTCGTCATTGAACAGCCCGGGTTGTTGCCACGATGAGCTGAGAGCATATTTGAGCCCACCGTGGCAATGATGGTTACAGCGCTTTGTCTGCGACCATTTTCTTGACGAGCAGGTGATCAGGAATCTTGATGCCGGCTTCCTGATAATACTTCGCGGCACCTGGGTGCAATGGCACCGGCAGGCCGGCCAGCGCCTTTTCCAGCGCCATCGCCTTGGTTGCCTTGTGGATGGCCTGCAGGAAAGGAAGGTTTTCGTAAATATTCTTGGTCAGCAGATAAACAAACTCTTCCGGCACGTCTTCATGCACGGCAAGAAAATTCGGCTGTGCGATCGTGTTCCAGTCCTGCTTCAGCCCCGGATACGTGCCAGCCTTGATCACATAGGGCGTCCACAGCCCCAGGCCACCATCCGCCTTTTTCGCCTGCTCAGGCGTCATCTGCAACGGTGCAACCGAATCGCCGGCAGCAGCAAACAGCTTGGTGACAGCCCCTGTCGGCACACCGGCCGGCGTATTCATGCCATCGACACGGCCATCCTGCAACGCTTCGGCTGAGGGGCCGTAACCGGCGTGCATCAGTTTGAAATCCTTGTCGATATCATAGCCAAGGTTGGAGAGAATCTTGCGGTTCGAGCCGAGCGTACCGGAGTTCTTCTTGCCCAGCGCCAGTGTCTTCCCGCGCAGATTCTCCAGATCGGAAATATCACCGTTCTTTGCATACGCCTTCTTGACGATGAACTGCTCGACGTTCTGCCACAACATAGTCACCGAACGCAGATGCTTCTGCGGGCCTGACTTTTCGATCGGCCCGGTGCCATTCCAGGCATAGGAGCCGTACAATCCCTGAAGAATCGCAAAATCCGCCTCGCGCTCGCGCAGCAGTTTGACGTTTTCACCCGAACCCGCCGAATTGATCGCCGACATGCTCATCTTGTGCTTCGGCTGAATCTTCACCTTTGTCAGCGTGGCGATCGCAACGCCCACAGGATAGTAAGTACCTCCGGTGCTGGCGGTTGCCAGAATAAAGCTGTCTTTTGCCTGCACAACACCGGTTGCTGCGACCAGTGTCGCAGCCACTGCCATGCTGGCCAGCTTCGTCATTATGTTTCTCATCATTGCGGCGATCCTCGTAGTGGTTGTTTCGTTCAAGGTCAGTTTACCCCGGTCGACACCGGACGGGAAACAAGCATGTGCAGCACGGTTGCAATAGTGAAAATCTGCCGCAAAACACATAAACTCCCCTCTTCCTTATTCGGTGTCGACGACCATGGAGAAAAACGACAAGAACCGCACCATCGCCCTGGCAGCGGTCTTTCAGGCCAGCGCGCTGGTTCGCAAGCTTGCCGTCGAGGGCAGCGCCGACGAAGACGATCGCCGCACCATCATATCCAGCCTGTTTCAGGACGATGTGAACAGTATCGATGAGGTCTATGGCGGTCTGCCCAATCTCCGCTCCGGCTTCACCCTGCTGTCCGGGCTATTGAGCAACCCCAGCAAAACGCCGGAGACCATCGACATCACCCGTTATGCCATCGGCCTGCTGCACCTCGAAGCCCAGCTGCGCAAACAACCCGCCATGGGTGAAAAGATCCTCAAGGGAATCGAGGATGCCGCACGCCAGCGCGACTATTTCGATGATGTCCTGCATTCAAGCGTCATCGGCAAGCTGGCCGATACCTACCAGGACACGATCAGCACGCTCGGGCCGCGCATTATGGTCAAGGGCGAGCAGGAACACCTCGGCAACCCGACCACCGCTGCTGACATTCGCGCCACGTTACTTGGCGGCATCCGCGCCGCCGTGCTGTGGAAGCAGGCTGGTGGCAGCAAATTCAAATTGATGCTGCGACGCCGCAAGATGGTCGAAGCGGCACGTTACTTCCTCAACCATTGCTGAAGCAACCAGGGGCATGACCACATGAACGCAAAAATCGGCATTGTCACCACCTCCGACCGCGCCACGGCCGGCGTCTATGACGATCTCTCCGGCCAGGCTATTATCGACACACTGAAGGAATACCTGAATTCACCCTGGGAGCCGGTTTATCAGGTGATTCCCGACGATCAGCCCACCATCGAAGCGACGCTACGGAACATGATCGACAAGCAAGACTGCTGCCTGGTCGTGACTACCGGCGGCACCGGCCCTGCATTGCGGGACGTGACCCCGGAAGCAACCGAAGCCGTTTGCGACAAAATGATGCCGGGCTTCGGTGAGCTGATGCGCCAAGTCAGCCTGCAATATGTTCCCACTGCGATTCTGTCACGCCAGACGGCCGGCATTCGCGGCAAGGCGCTGATCATCAACCTGCCCGGCAAGCCGAAATCCATCCGCGAATGCCTGGATGCCGTTTTCCCAGCCGTCCCCTACTGCATCGATCTGCTTGAAGGCCCCTATCTGGAAACAGACGAAACCGTCATCAAGGCATTTCGCCCCAAGGCGAAATAGCCTCCCCACCTTCCGCTCCATCCATATTTACTTTCTCTCCTCGCAAATACTTTGTCAGGATTCAGCACTTACCCCGGTCTCTTGCCCCGAGCGCTGATGATTCAAAAAATCCCTGCATCCCCACCGCAGCTGCTCCCGTAGTGATTACCGGGAGTGATGGCATCCCCAATTGGGGTGCCGGGGCCGATATCAGTCTCATGCCATTCCAATTTTTCAATTTTTAGGAGCGATCCAATGAAAACAAGCAACATTCTGTTGAATTCCGCTATTGCCAGCATCGTGACGATGGGGCTGTTCGCCGCACCGGCCATGGCCGGTAAACCAGGCATGGAAAAATGCGCCGGCATTGCGGCGGCTGGCAAGAACGACTGCGGCACATCGAAACATGCCTGCGCCGGCCAGGCCGCCACTGACAACGGACCGGAAGAGTGGGTCTATGTGCCTGTTGGTACCTGCGAGAAAATCGCTGGCGGCAAGGTCGTCAGCAAGAAAAAATAACACTCGCGCACCGTCGAATAGGACTCCATCCTATTCGACGCGCCCGATTTTTTTTGCCATGAAAAGTCCGTGCCTGGGTGAAAAACGGGCACTTCACGTTCCCTCCTTCCAGGGTAGCAATACCCGACCAGAAGGCCCGAACATCACCCGACACGGCAGCGTTGCGGGACCTGTTGCGTCCCGCTGTTTTACCCATCAACAGGATCGACCAATAACAATAAAACACCCCGGAGGTGAACCGACATGAACGCACTTTGCCGCATCAATGGCTTGCTGAATACATTATTGGACTTGATTGCACCAATCGTCGATCTTGCCGCCCGTTTCTGGGTAGCTTGGGTATTCTTCAAGTCCGGACTCGTCAAAATTCAGAGCTGGGATAGCACCGTCATGCTATTTCAATACGAATATAATGTACCGCTGCTACCGCCACAGCTCGCCGCAATCATGGGCACGGCGACCGAACTTGTTTTTCCTGTATTGCTGGTGCTCGGCCTTTTCGGACGTGCTCCGGCAGTCATCCTGTTCTTTTTCAATATCGTTGCCGCCTTGTCATACCCCGACATCTCTCCCGCCGGCCTCAACCAGCATGTGGTCTGGGGCATTATCCTCGCGATGCTCGCCGTACACGGCAGTGGCAAGCTGGCACTCGATAGCCTGTTTTTCCGTTGCGACTCAGCAGCGCACAAAACCATTAGCTAATGCTGTCTCGACGTGGCCGGGAAAAGAGTTTTGAAGCCCTGGTGCATGCCTACGCCAGAGACCTCTACCGCTGGGGCTTCAGCCTGTGCCACGATCCGGTGATGACCGAAGATCTGGTGCAGGAAACATTTGCCCGGGCCTGGAAGAATCTTCACAAACTCAAAGATGCCAACGCCGCCAAACCCTGGCTGTTCACCATTCTGCGGCGTGAATTCGCACGCCACTGTGGCAGTAAGCATCAACAGACCATTTCACTGAATGACGAACAGTGGAATAGCATCGCCTGCAGCCGCGCTGCGCCGGCGCACGACCTCAACCGCGCGTTGGCAGCGCTGCCAGAAAGCCATCGTCTGCCATTGGTACTGCAAGTGCTCGGCGGTTTCAGCGCAGCCGAGATTGGCGATATCCTCGACTGTAGCGCCGATGCCGTACTGCAACGCGTGTCGCGTGCAAGGCGTCAGCTGCGCCAGGCGCTTGACCCCAGTACCCCAGCCATGACATCAAAACCACGATGAACTGTTTTCAGTTCCAACATCAGTTGAATCGCCAGCCGGCACAGCTAGGCGAGAAAGCACGGCAGCACGCCGAAACATGCCCCGGTTGCCGACAGCGGCTGGCATCGGTGCAGACGCTCGATGACGACCTTCACGCCCTGCTCGCTGTTGCACCGCCCCAGGGCCTGGAGCAAAGGGTCCTGCTGCAGCATCGCTTGCAGCGACCTCGCCAGCTTTGGCGCACGCCAGCCGCTATTGCCGCCGCCACTGCGACGCTACTGGTCGCTAGCTGGCTGCTGGTCGCACCCAGCACGCCACCGCTGGCCGAAACAATGGCCCAGCATGTGGCCCAGGAAGCCAAGCTATTTCAGCAAACGTCAGAACGTATCGATGAATCACTGGCCAATACCAGCATCGCCAGCATTGGCGGCAAGCTGATCGGCAGCCTGCCGTTGATACTGGTCGAACCCTGTGATGTACCCGGCGGCAAGGGTGCTCATCTTGTTTTCGACACCCGCGCTGGCCGCACCATTATGACAACGATGCCGAACCACGATGCCGCTGACAGCGTTCGCAAAGCCGCAGCGATGATTTCCGTCGTTCACCGTGCACCGCATGGCATCTATTCACTGGTGGCCAGAAATCACGCAGCCATCGAGCTGACGCGGGAACTACTGAATTCACAAATCGACTGGCAGATCTGAACACCGACCGCCTCATTCAATGCACAGGAACAAATCATGAAAAAATCGATGCTTTTCGCCGCCCTGTCGGGCATCCTCACCACGCCACTAGTGGCTGCCGCTGATCGTGTCACGGTCGAAGACGGCAGCTTCAACATGGGGTGTTCCATCGGCGATCCAGACTGTGAAAAGGACGAAGGTAAAGCTGGCGGTATCAAGGTAGCGGTTCCTGGCTTTCAGATCGATCGCAATGAGGTGACGGTAGCGCAATACCGTCAGTGCATGTTGGCGGGCAAATGCGATCGCCCCAAGGATTTCAAGCGCAACAAATACTGCAATCTCGACGCACCCGGACGCGACAACCACCCCATCAACTGCGTCGACTGGCAGCAAGCGGCGGACTACTGCCAATCCGTCGGTGGTCGCCTTCCCTGGGAAGCGGAATGGGAAAAAGCGGCGCGCGCCGGCAGCAGCAGCCGATACCCCTGGGGACAAGAAGTCAGCTGCAAGCAAGCCATTCTCGATGATGGCAAGACCATGGGCAGCGTCCCCGGCGAACCGGACGGTTGCGGCGAGGACCATACCTGGCCAACAGCCAGCCGCCCCGCCAATGCCCTCGGGCTGTTCGACATGCACGGCAATGCCGGCGAATGGGTTGCCAACTGGTACAGTCCGGAAGGGCTGACACTGTATGCAAACGGCGACCTGAAAGGTCCAGCCAGCGGCCGGCAACGGGTCGTACGCGGCGGCTCATGGGATGAAAACGCAGCAAATCTGCGCAGCTCGTTTCGCAACGTCAAACCACCAGTCAGTGGCCAATCCGTCTACGGTTCGATAGGCTTTCGCTGTGCCTACGACAAATAGCGCAGCAAACCATGACCAATTATCGCAGCGTGACCATCACCAACACCGGCATCTCATTCGACGTCCGCGATAACGAAACCATTCTCGATGCCGCCTGCAGAAACGGCGTCGCACTTCCGCATGGCTGCCGCAACGGCGTCTGCGGCGTCTGTATCAGCCGGATAAAGGCCGGAGAAATGCACTATCCGAATGGCCTGCCAATGGCACTCTTCGAAGAAGATATCCTGCAAAACAAGGGATTGTGCTGCGTCGGTACAACCCGCACCGATATCGAGATAGAGGTGATCAATCTCGGACAAGACTTCGAGCCCTGGGAGTGACACCAGCTCTCTGCTGCAACCGCCCGATGCGGCGTGGTGACGGGAGAATATGGAATAACTGGAGATTTCATTGGGTTCTCCCGCTTGGGGAGAACCCGCTTTGGCTGACTGACCGTCAGAATCTCCACTACACTTCAGGCTGGTGCCCGAAGGGTTGCCCGGAAACGGGCGGGAAGAT
>CAZQXF010000069.1:0-10338 GCA_964596975.1 uncultured Thiotrichales bacterium
GGCGCATTCTCCACGCCGCCTTTGATACTGACATGTGCGCCGACTCGTTTCATTGTCGAAATCCTTGAACTGACTGAACTGAGAAGAATATCAAACCCCAACGATGATATCGTATGGCGATGCAGCAGGAGCAGGAAAAATGACTGATATCGATAAACGCAAGCACCGACCCGAGAACGAAACCCGGCAATACTGGTCAGTGATGACGCTGGCAGAACGTTTCGAGCACGTAGTCGCGTTGGTCTTGAGTTTCGTGATTGCGGTGATCGTCTTGATAGCGCTTTGGCGATGGGTTCACGAGGTGTTCCGGCTATTGCTTCTGGGTATTCTCGACCCACTCGACCATCAGGTGTTTCAGCTGATCTTTGGCATGATCATGACCTTGTTGATTGCGATGGAGTTCAAGCATTCCATTCTCAAAGTGCTGGAACGAAAAAGTCATATTATCCAGGTGAAAACCGTCATCTTGATTGCGCAGCTCGCGCTGGCGCGGAAATTCATCATTCTCGATTTCTCCAGCACCAGTGCGGCCAAACTGGCGGCACTGGGTTTTGCCATTCTGGTACTGGGGGTTGTCTTTTATTTGCTGGCCAGGGAGGGCCGTGAAGAAAGCCGGTGATTTGTAGCAGGACGGCCACACCGGCCATTCTGACCGCATGTTCTACTGGCATGGCGGTCATCGTGGCCATACCCTGCTTCTCATATTGACCTGAATTTCTTATCAGCCCTTATATTCACCAGAGCCAGCCAGTTTCAGCGGATATGGCATGTTTTTCGCTAGAGCTTTTCCACGATGAACATACATCCAATTGGAAAAGGAGAAAGAAAAATGAAGGTAATGAAATTCAATACCCTCTATGCAGCCATGTTCGGCCTCTCGCTGGCGCTGTCAGCACCTGCCTGGGCAGACAAGTCCGCCATGCCGACCAAGCCACAAGAGCAATCGGCGGCGACAAAGTCGGTGCAGGCTGATGTTGACAAGGCATCTGGCGCCAAGGCGGAAGAAAAGCGCAAGGCGATTCTGGACGATGCTATTGCCGCAGTTTCAGAAACACAGAAAGCGCTGGTGGCACTGAATGAAAACAAGCCAAAGGACGCCTTGAAAGCGCTTGAAGTTGCGACCGGCAAACTGGAGCTGTTGCTGGCCCGTGATCCAGCCCTGGCATTCGCACCGATCGCTGTGGATGTCCGGACTTATGATCTGCTGGCTCGCCCGGAGACGGTGAAGGCGGTTGTAAAAGAGGCCGAGGACGCTCTTGAGGATGGTGCGGTACAGAAAGCAAGGGGGCTGTTGGCAAGCCTCGCCAGTGAGATCGTCTTCACGACCACCAGTATCCCGTTGGCGACCTATCCTGATGCAATCAAGGCGATCTCACCGCTGATCGATGCCGGTAAGATTGATGAGGCGAAGACGGCACTGCGTGCCGCCCTGAACACGCTGGTGGTCACCGACGAGATTATCCCGTTGCCTGTACTGCGTGCTGAATACATGTTGGCAGCGGCAAAAAAATTGTCGGAGAACATGGAGCGTAGTGACGAAGACAATCAACTGCTCGAACGCTTGCTCAAGAGCGCGCGCGTGCAGTTGCAACTTGCCGAGGCGCTTGGCTATGGCAATCGCAAGCTGTTCAAGCCCATGTACAAGGAAATCAAGTCGATCGAGGAAAAGTCGTCTGGTGGCAAAGGCGGTAAGGGATGGTTCGATGAGCTGGAGAAACTGCTCGGAGATTTGACCTCCTGATCGCTGTCATGCGCTGAGCGCTGTTGAAAAACGGCGGCAGCGCCCGCAGTTTGTCAACAGATGTTGAGGTGTTGAAAGGCTGTGAAACCTGGTTTCCAGCCTTTCACGTTCCGGAAGACAGAATATGGAGGTGGACGATGAGTGCACTGCATCAATTGAAACAAGGCTTGAATGAAGCATGGGGCAGTATCAGTGAAGGCTGGCAGCGGCTCTATCAACGTGCGGCCGGTGCCATCACGCGTTACCGGCCGGGCAAGAAGACGGGTGAATTGGCCAATGTCGGCACCCCAGGCCGTAATGCGGGTTGGGGGGTATTGGCAGCCGAGGTATATGATGACGATAATGCTGTGACGGTGAGGCTCGAAGCCCCTGGCATGAAGAAGGGTGATTTCGATATCGAAGTGGTTGGTGACTTCCTGGTTGTGCGTGGTGAAAAGCGTTATGAGAAACAACATGACGATGGTCAATTCCATGTCACCGAATGCGCCTATGGTGTATTTGAACGAGCCATTCCATTGCCTGCCGAAGTTGATCCGGCCCAGGCAAAGGCACGTTACAAGCGTGGCGTATTGCGGGTGGTGTTACCGAAAACCGCTGCTTCGCGTCGCAAGCGGATCAGTGTAAATGTAGGTTAGCGCCCACCGTTCGCGGCAGCAGGTAAAGTCGTGCGCCCGGCGCTGCAAATCAATTCATGTTATTCAACGATTGGGTACGGGTAACAGTCAGGAGGAAAAAAGAATGAAAGTAAGAACGAGTTTTCAAGGGATGTCGGCGGGTGAGGGTGAAGGGGTCAAGGAGCTGGTTTCCGCCTGGGCAGAGAAACATCTCGAACCCATTATGCGTGGGGTCGGCTTTTCCCAGAGCGAACTGGCTGTCTCGGTCAGCAAGCGCAAGAAAGGTGCGCGGCCTTTTCATGTCAAACTGCACATGCATGTGCCGCCAAAGAAAATCATCGCCGCGCATGCGCATGGCGATGAATTGAAGCCGGCGATCAATGATGCCTTGAACCGCTTGTTGCGAGAGGTTGAAAAGCACATTTCACGGGTTCGGCATCAGGAGGCCTACAAGCGCAAGGCGCGTCGCATGCGTCTGCGTGAATTGAAGGCGAAGCAGGCGGAGATGCCCGCGGAGGTGGTTACAGAAGCCGCCGGCAGCATCGAGAAACTATTGCCCCGTCTGGAAAAGGCGGTGCGGCGTGAACTCAGCTTTTTGCAGAGCCAGGGCGATCTGCCGCCCGACTATCCCTCGGTTGCGGACGTGGTAGACGAGGTCGTTGCGTCCGTCAAGGCGGGGTGGTCTGCTGTAGCGGACGCCGATGCAGCTTATGTAAAGCTCCTCAAAGTGATGCACGAGGTACTGGATCGGGAAGTCAAGAACAGCCATGTCCTCAGTGAGATGGTATCGTTGGACATGCCGCCCGCCCCGGATGCGGAGGATCAGGCCGAGGCCATGGTGGAAGAAGAGATTTCCGAGTTTTGGCAGCCCGACGCGCTACTGAAGCTTGAAGATATTGTCGAAGACGATACCAGCCCGGAGCCGGAAACGGTTGCAGAAGCCGAAAGCGCCGAGGCTGAAGTCGCAGAGCCGACGGTCGACTACACATTGGTCCTGATGCGGGATTTACCCATCCAGTGGCGTCGTGCGCTGATGTTCCAGCAATTTGAAAAATTGACGCTGGATGCGTTGGCTGAGGTGTTTGGGGAGGATGCAGCGACCGTTGCCACCTGGATCGATGCCGCCAATCGCTACCTCGAAGCGCGCATGCAGGAGGCCGGGATCGATGCTGAAGTGGGGGTTACTCGCTGAGACAGCGGGCGTGTGCCTGTATATAACAATGGCTTGAGGCGATATGGAATACAAAGACTATTATGAAATCATGGGCGTCAGCAAGGATGCGACGCAGGATGAGATCAAACGCGCCTACCGCAAGCTGGCGCGGAAATATCATCCTGATGTCAGCAAGGAAGCCGATGCGGAACAGCGCTTCAAGGAGGTGGGTGAAGCCTATGAAGTGCTGAAAGATCCGGAAAAACGGGCTGCTTATGATCAGCTCGGTGCCAACTGGCAGGCGGGTCAGGATTTCCAGGCGCCGCCAGATTGGGATTCGGGCTTCGAATTCTCCGGCGGTGGCTATACTGGTGCCAGCAGCGAGGATTTCAGCGACTTCTTTGAAACGCTGTTTGGGCGCGCTGGCTATGGCGGGGCCAGTGCCCGCTATACGACGGCAGGTGGGCCACGGGGCGAATATTCGATGCGTGGGCAGGATTCTCACGCCAAGATCATGATTGATCTCGAAGATGCCTACACTGGCGCGACCCGGACACTCACGTTGAAACATTCAGTGCTGGGTGAAGACGGCCGTCCACAAATCAAGGAGCGTACCCTGAATGTACGGATTCCAAAAGGCATTCGCCAGGGGCAGCAGATCCGGCTGGCCGGACAGGGTGGTGCCGGGGTCGGCAAGGGTGAGGCTGGCGATCTGTATCTCGAAGTCGAGTTCAAGCCGCATCCGTTCTACCATGTAGAAGGACGCGATGTTTATCTCGATCTGCCGGTCGCGCCCTGGGAAGCGGCGCTGGGTGCGAAGGTGAAAGTGCCAACGCCAGCGGGTGGCATCGACTTGAAAATTCCGTCCGGCTCGAAAAATGGGCGCAAGCTGCGTCTGAAGGGGCGCGGCATCCCCGGCAAGCAGCCGGGTGACTTTTATGTTGTGCTGACCATCGCGCTGCCGCCCGCCGAGAGCGAGGAGGAGAAAGCAGCCTATGAAACGTTCCAAAATGCGTTTCCGGGCTTCAACCCGCGTGCCAGTCTGGGGGTGTAAGCTGTAATGACAAAAGACATGATGGAATTGATCACCGGTGAGCTGCTCGAAGACGAGACCGAATTGAGTCTGGCCGAACTCTGTCGAATCTGCCGCATGCCGGCTGAGCGTGTGATCGAGTTGGTCGAGGAAGGCGTGGTCGAGCCCATTGGCCGCGAGCCTGCGAGTTGGCAGTTTCGTGCCGTCAGTGTGCGGCGAGTCCACTGCGCACAGCGCCTGGAACAGGATCTTGGCATCAATGCGGCCGGCGCGGCACTGGCGCTCGATCTGCTCGATGAACTGCGAACCCTGCGCACCCGGCTGCGCCGTTTTGAGGGCTGATGGCATGTCCTTCGGTTGCTGCGGATGAGCAGTGACATCGACACCGCCATCTGGCTTCGGCACGCATGGCGTAATCGTCTGCAGTCGCTGATCCTGCTGGTGGTGATGGCGATTTTCCTGGCGTTGCTGGGGACGTTGCTGTGGGGGCCTGACGGCATCTGGTTCATGCTGACGATCGGCGCATTGGCCGTCCTGCTCAGCCCATCGGTTTCTCCGCGTCTGGTCATGCGTCTGTATGGGGCGAGGAAACTGCTGCCGGGCGAGCTGCCAGAACTACAACAAATGGTGGTGGCGCTGGCCGAGCGTGCCGAGATTGGCCATGTGCCGGAAATCTACTATTTGCCGAGCAGCATGCTGAATGCCTTTGCCGTTGGCAATCGGCAGCGGTCGGCCATCGCCGTCACCGATGGTTTGTTGCGGCATCTGACCCCGCGTGAACTCCGCGCTGTACTCGCGCATGAAATCAGCCATGTGCGCAACAACGACCTGTTTGTCATGGGCTTGGCCGATACCTTCAGCCGTGCCACATCGACACTGTCGTTGATGGGGCAATTCCTGTTATTACTCAATCTGCCGCTGATTCTTCTTTCGGGGGCGACGATCAGCTGGTTCGCCATTTTCTTGCTGGTCTTCGCACCAACATTCAGTGGTCTGGCGCAACTGGCGTTGTCGCGAACACGCGAGTTCGATGCGGATCTGGGTGCGGCCTGGTTGACCCGCGATCCGGAAGGTTTGGCAAGCGCGCTGCGCAAGATCGAAAAAATCCAGGGTAGCTGGCTGGAAAGAGTCTTCATGCCCGGTCGTGGCATACCCGAGCCTTCTGTATTGCGCACGCATCCGGAAACGGAGGAGCGGGTGGCGCGCCTACTGTCACTGAAAAAGCAATTCGCTGATTCGACCCGACCTGCCCCTGCTGCGATGACATCATCTCTGGCGGAATTCTCGGCACCGGTCGAGCGGCCGCCGCGCTGGCATATCGGGAGTGGATTGTGGCATTGAGTGGCGTAACCGGCGTAACCTTTTCTTCAATCTCAGGTGACTCATGCTAACCGTATATCGCATCGACAAAGGTGGGCTCGCACCGATTGAAGAAAAAGACATCACGCCTGATGCGGATGAGACCTACTGGTTCGACTTGCAAGATCCAACTGCCGACGATCGTCGTCGGGTCGAACAGGCGCGTGGTGTGCGCCTGCCACTGGCCGCTGATGTCTCCGAAATCGAAGCAACGTCGCGCTTTTTTGCTGATGACGACATGATCCACATGCGCATCTGGTTTCTCGATCGCCCTGCCGATGAGCTGGAGCGTCATCCCGTTGCTTTTGTGATGACCCGCAACTGTCTGATCAGCATGGCCTGGGGGAAAATCGGCGTTTTCGAATCGCTGCGCAAGAGCCACAAAACCGGGCGCCATAGTGAGCGACCTGCGGTGGTATTGATTCGTCTGCTTGAGCTGCATCTCGACAAGATCGCTGACTATCTCGAACATTTCTACGACCAGATCGAAGCGCACTGGCAATGGGAAGACAGTATCACCCAGGATGAGCTCGACGAACAAATGAAGCAAGTCGTGCAGTTGTCCAACGACAAGCACAAAGTGCGTTTTGTGCTGATGGATTTGCAGCAGGTGATGTCGGGGCTGAGCCGTGAAGGTCTGGTACCCCGCGGCTTGCGCCCGAGGTTTCTCGGATTGCAGCGGGATTTGAGTTCTTTACTGCAGCATTCTGATTTTGTCTCGGAAAAACTCGATTTTCTCATGAATATGCAGATCAGCCGTCTGACGCTGATCGATAATCGCGTCAGCAAGATTCTGTCGACAGTGGCGCTGATTTTTTTACCACCAACGCTGATAGCGGCCGTCTACGGTATGAATTTCGAATACATGCCGGAACTGAAAGTGCCCTGGGCCTATCCGCTTGCGTTGGGGGCAATGCTGGTTTCCGCCATTGCACCCTATCTGGTGTTCAAGTGGAAACGCTGGTTGTAGCGTGTCGGTGATCCATTAAGAGCACAACGGAAAAGGTAATGAAGAAAACACAATTCAAGGCTGGTGACGACAAGCCGGAAATCGAACTCAATAATTCGACCAAACCATCATTCTGGCAGAACCCGCAGTTCAACTTCCTGCTGTATCTGCTGTTGATAATGGTGCTTTGGCAGTTCTTTCAAGGTGTGGAGCAAACCCGCCGCGCCGAGATCCCGTACAGCCAGTTCCTGGAATATGTCGACAAGCAGGAAGTCGCCGAAGCACTGGTGACCGACAAGGCCATTATCGGTACCTTGAAGGAAACTGACCCGGATACGGGTAAGCCGAAGCGATTCGTTACCGTGCCGCTGTGGAATCAGGAACTCGCGGACAAACTGGCAAAACAGGGCGTGAAATACACCGTGCGTAGCTCCGACAACTGGTTGAGCAATTTCCTGTTCAACTGGGTCTTGCCGTTCAGCTTTCTGTTTCTGCTGTGGAGCTGGATGGCGAAACGCATGGGTACCATGGGCAAAGGGTTCCTCAATATCGGCAATCGCGTGCGCGTGCATCCGGATTCGAGACCCAAGGTCACTTTCGACGATGTCGCCGGTTACGAGGATGTAAAACAGGAGCTGCGTGAAACGGTAGAGTTTCTCAAGGATCCTGGCCGCATCCGCGAAATGGGCGCAAGAGCGCCGAAAGGGGTGCTGCTCGTCGGTCCGCCGGGTACCGGAAAAACATTGTTTGCGCGCGCCGTGGCGGGTGAGGCCGATGTGCCATTTTTCAACATTAGCGGCTCGGAATTCATCGAGATGTTCGTCGGCGTTGGTGCCGCAAGAGTGCGTGAAATGTTCGATGAGGCGCGGCAGAAAGCGCCCTGCATAATCTTCATCGATGAGATCGATGCCATTGGGCGCTCCCGCTCCGGTGGCCCGGTAATGGGTGGACACGATGAGCGCGAGCAAACGCTGAATCAGTTGTTGACCGAAATGGACGGCTTCGACTCTTCTACCGGCGTGGTGGTGATGGCGGCCACCAACCGACCCGAAATTCTTGATCAGGCGCTACTGCGGTCGGGGCGTTTCGACCGCCGTATTCCGGTGGAGAAGCCTGATTTGGCCGCGAGAGAAGGCATTTTGCGGCTTTATGCGAAAAAGATGAAACTCGCCAGCGATGTCGATTTGACGATCGTGGCGCGACGTACCCCTGGGTTTGTTGGTGCGGATCTGGAGAATATTTGCAACGAGGCCGCGATTCATGCGCTGCGAGAAAACCGCAATGAGATCACAATGGCCGATTTCGACGCGGCGATCGATCGCGTCATCGCCGGGCCGGAGGCGAAGCAGCGCGCACTCAATGAAAACGAGAAGCATCGTGTTGCGGTGCATGAGTCTGGGCATACACTGGTAGCGCTGGTCGTACCAACTGGTGAGCCAGTTCATCGTGTCACGATTATTCCACGCGCCATCGGTGCGCTGGGTTTCACGTTGCAGCTGCCGGTAGAGGAAAAATTCCTGTCGACAACTAAGGAGATGAAAGATCAGATCGCCATCTTGCTTGGTGGTCGTGCCGCTGAAGAGATCGTGCTCGGTGATATCTCATCGGGTGCATCGAACGATCTGGAGCGAGCCACCGAGATTGCCCGCAGCATGGTGGCGCGGCTTGGCATGAGCGAAAATCTCGGTCCGGTGGTCTATGGACGTCAGCAGCAACTGCAGTACCTCGAAAGCGCGGCGACGATGGAAGAGCGTAACTACAGTGAAGAAACCGCTCGGGCGATAGACGCCGAGGTCAGGGCCTTGGTCGAAGAAGGGCGCGAACGGGCGCGTCAGATCCTGCATGATTGCCGCAAAACGCTTGACGAACTCGCTGCGGAGCTGGAAGCGCGCGAAACCTTGAATGGCGATGATGTGAAACGCATCGCCAAGGCCTGCCTGCATGACGGCGGTGGCCAGGCATAGAGCGGTCAGCCAGCTGAGGACACCATGTTCATGTGGCATTCAGACTTGTGAAAAGGTATAGAAGTGGGAAACAGGTGGATATACAACGGGTGGCTGAAAATGTATATTCCTTGCCACTTGAAGTGTAGTAGCGCTCTCTATGTGGGGGAGCAATAGGTGTATCAACGAAAGAAAGAGGACCATGATAATGATTGAAATCAAGAAGCTGGTTGCCATGGCCGGTGTTGCCGCTCTTGTCGCGCTGCCCGTTGCATCGATGGCAGACGGTGCGGCCATCGCCAAGGACAAATGCGCGGGTTGCCACGGAGAGGATGGCAATAGTGATGATCCAAAAGTACCCAACATCGCCGGATTCTCTGCGGTGACCATTGTCGATATGCTGGAAGAGTATCGCTCCGACGATCGCATGGGTGAGAAGTACAAGCCGAAGAATGGTGATGAGACTGACATGAACGCCATCACCAAGGACTTGAGCGAAGAAGATTCAGAAGCCGTTGCAGCTTACTATGCCGGTAAGACCTTCAAGAAGGCGCCCAACAAGTTTGATGCCAAGCTCGCCAAGAAAGGCGCCAAGATTCACGACAAGCGTTGTGAGAAATGCCACTCCGAAGGTGGTTCGCTGGCAGATGACGATGCCGCGATTCTGGCAGGCCAGTGGAAAGAGTATCTGCAGCACCAGTTCAAGAAACTGTCGGCTGGTGAGCGCCCGATGCCCAAGAAGATGAAAAAGAAGTTCAAAAAACTCAATGACAAGCAAAAGGCTGCTTTGATCGAATTCTACGCCAGCGGCGGCGGTCAGTAATCCAGGCCTTGGCCATTGCAATAAAAAAGCCCCGTTTTCCGGGGCTTTTTTATTGGCTGATCATTTGAATGCCTCGCCCGGCCGGAGCGCGCAATGAATTGATTCTGTCACCGGAATCGTTTCACGTGTGCTGGTCGGCGTTCGCCCGATCGAGCGACTCTTTGTGGTTTCGGCTACAGCAGCCCGCCTTTATTTAGTATGGGTATGGCGATGTCTGCGCGCCTGCGCAATGAACGCGCGAACGTAGTCGGTTGCGGCATCCGCCTCGCGCACGCCGAGAAAAATCTGTTTGGTGACCCCTTGTTTCCCCAACCGGAGCGCTGTCAGGTCAAGCTTTTGGGAATACTCTTCCACAATCCAGCGTGGTAACGCCGCCACCCCACGCTGGTTGGCAACCATTTGCAACATGATGTCGGTATTTTCAATGGTTTTGTGGCGCTTCGGACTGATGCCTGCAGGCCTGAGAAATAGGTTGAAGATATCCAGGCGATCGGTTTCCACGGGGTAGGTGAACAGCACCCGGTCAGCCAACTGTGACGGTTCAACCTGATCGCCCCGGCTCAATCGATCGGAGGCGCCAACGACCAGTACCTGTTCGTACTCGAATACTGGCTCGAATACGAGACCAGGCTTGTATAGAGGATCCGGTGTCACAAGCAGATCGATCTCGTGAGCAAACAGCGCCGCAATACCACCAAACTGAAATTGCTGCTTGACATCCAC
>CAZQXF010000070.1:0-10262 GCA_964596975.1 uncultured Thiotrichales bacterium
GTCCGAGCCAGAGCCCATGTCCGAGCCAGAGCCCATGTCCGAGCCAGAGCCCATGCCCGAGCCAGAGCCCATGCCCGAGCCAGAGCCCATGCCTGAACCATTCATTCCACCCATGCTACCCATGCCAGCCATTGGGCCACCACTGAAAGCACGACTGATCAACATGACTTTGTCACCCACCTTGTAGTTGGCAAAATCAACAACAATCTCCGCCCGTTCGGCGGCGCCGAGCATGATATGGTCAGTTTCTACTGGCTGCGGCAACAGGCCACCATCGGTACCAACCACTTTGAACTTGGCGCCATCACTGAGCGCAAAATCATAAGTGCGCGCATTGGAGGTGTTGTAGATACGGAAACGATACTGTCTTGTTTCCACATCGAGCTTCGGCAGGACCACGCCGTTGACCAGCACCTTGTCACCCAGCATGCCATCGCTATCCATTTCCTCGGTCATGTATTCGAGTTCACGAACGCCGTTCTTCTCATCGGCAAACCGGCGATCCTGAACCAGCAACGGAATATCGTAGTCTGCTGACGGCAACTTCTTGTCTGCTACCAACTGGGTAGAAATATCATCTTCCAGCAGAAACACACCGGCCAGTCCACGATACACCTGTTTACCCGTTTTCATATCCGGGTGGGGATGGAACCACAGCGGGGCCGCAGGTTGCAGCATCTGAAAGCTGTAAGTCTTGCTCTGGTCTGCTTCAACCGGAAAGTCAGGGCCACCATCCTGGTCACCCGGGATTTTGAAACCATGCCAGTGAATGGTCGTTTCCTCATTCAGCTTGTTTTCAAGATTCAATGTCATGAACTCGCCACGCTTGGCTTTGATGACCGGAGGCAGTTCCATGCCGTTGTATCGCAACATCGGCGTCGTCCATGTCTGACCCGGCGCCTTGATGGTGACATCGACACCCGGTGTGGCCGTCAACGTGTAAGTCTGTGCGTTGTTGGCGGGATCACCGTCTTCATCAGTGAGAACGGGCAGGAAATTGAATGCGGGAAGATTGTCTGCAGCCAACAAGGTTTGTGTATTGGCCTGGGCAGCTTCACTCTTCTTTCTCAGGTCATCGAAGTATGAGGTGTCGATGCCAAGCTTCTCCAAGCGTCCACGTTCTGCCTCGGAGAGATCACCGCTGGCAATGCGGTCGATCGTTCGTGTCATCAGACGCGACCTTGCCTGCCCATAACTGGTTTTCTGGTCAAGATCAGCAAGACTACGGTCTTTGCCACTTCGATCGGTTACCGATACCGGCCGTCCACTCTTATCCTTGCCATCCAGCTTGTTATCGCCCAAGTCCCTGGCACGGGCATCGATCAAATCGAAAACCGCTTCCGGGCTGAGGTTGAGCGCATCCGCTTCGTAGGAAAAGCTGATAGCACGATTCCGCGCCAGTGCTTCACGCTGATCGGCCGGTAAGTCCTGGCTGAGGTCGCCAATCAGAAACAGCTCATCGCCCGGTACGCCCATTGCCGGGTTGGTGCCCTGGATCAGCTGCTCTTGCACCGTTTTTCTCGCACCGGCAATGGCTTCAGACGGCGTCTTGCCAGAAGCCACCACCTCCTTCACCAATTCCGCCATCAACGTGGTTTCAGGGGTCATCGCCAATACCTGCCGGTTTTTGATGATGTCGCGAAGTTCGCCAGCAGTAAAAGCCGTCATCAGACCATTGCTACCCGGAGACACCGGCTGCCCGGTCGCTTCATCCGTGTACTGCCCACCCGTTGTTTCAACAAAGACCACCTGATCGTCTGCTGGCAGTGTCAAACCATCGAGTTCAAATTTGCCATTCTTGCTGCCGCCGGTTGCAAGAATATTGCCGGCCGCATCAAGTACCCGCACGGTTGCCCCATCGATGGGTCCTTTGAACGCGCTGCCAAGCAAGGTCGTGACCGAAGCGCCCGAAGTACCGGAAGCGCCGTCCGTAACCTGCGTTGTGCCGTCATTACATGCGGCCAGCGCGGTAACACCGATTGCAAGCGCAACGGCCTTGAAGAGTGTTGTTTTTTCCATATTTGATAAACCCATTATTTTTACTGACTGATTTTCGAGCACATTCACCGCCACCAGGGTTAAGCGATATCGTGCACCAACGTGGGCTAAATTCGCATGGCGGTGCGAGCGGTTGACGTCTGAGCTGAAAAAAAGCGCAAAACCCGCTGATGACAGGATCAGCGGTACCGATATAACGATGAAATGGAGAAAGCAGCAGCGTTCAGCGGGCTAGCTCCCTCTCCTCCGAGGGAAAGGGAGCTTGTGGATTCTGGGACTTGCGTTAAAAATCGTGGACGAGCCGAACAGACACGGCAAAAAACCTCTCTCGACCGTCGTTGAGGTTCGATGAATAGATGCCTGCAGAAAAATCACCCTTTAGCCACAGCCTATTGCGCAGACGGTGGCTGAGCGCGATAAACGAAAATAGCGTGAGGTCCTCTCGTCTTTTGGCTGCATTAATGCCTGTTGCAGGCATCACCAGCGAAGCACCATCAGGCGCAGTCCCCTGCATCCCACCATCACCGCGGTTCGGGCCATCCCCCGGCGCGTTGCGCATGCCAGGGCCAGCACCCGGAATTCCGGTATTGCTTTTCTCGTAAAAATCCCATTTCGATTCGACGCCCGCCTGTAACTGAGTCTGTCCAATCTTCCATTGACGTATCGTCGCGCCGAGCGAATAGGCCGTGTAATCTCTGCTGACGACCGTGGCATCATTGCGCGTCAGCGCTGCTGTCACGCTCACTCCCGGCGCGTTTCTGGCATGGGGGAAGTATTGCGTCAGGCTCAGGCGGCTGCGTGTCGTGTCGTAGCGATCGCTGACGACTTCGCGGTGATTTTCTCGTTTGACGCGCAAACCAATATCGACACCGCTGGCACGCTTGCCAAGATAGCCGAGCGTGGTACTGACTGAGACACCGCTGTAACTGTTCAGTGGCAGCGGTTCGTTGTCGTGGTAACGTGCCGTCGCCGCAGCCCGCAGCAACCAGGTGGGTGACAATGCCAGCAGGCGCATGGCCGATGCGGATGCGTTGGCGATATCGTTGCCCGTATCGCTACCACCAGCAATACCCCGGTTGTAGCTTGCAGTGGCATTCACTCCCCAGCCACCATCAACATTCAGGGACTGACGCGCCAGTGACAACAGCAGCTCGGTGCCTTGCCGACTCAGATCACCGCTGCCTTCGCCGGCGCTGGGTGTCTGCACTTCGAGGTTGTCTGTATAGCTGTATCCCAGGCCAATGCTGGCCGCGGTATCTGCCATGACAAATCCGGGTGTCACACACAGCAGAAGGCCGCTGCATGCAGCGGCCTTGAACATTCCGAAATCGGCTGATGTCATCGATGCTTCATCCTCTCGGACATTTCTTCCATCATCTCCGGCATCGACATGCCACTATCAGGGTCCATCATGTTATGCATCCCTTCCATTTGCCCCATGCCTTCACCCGGCATCATGTGACCACCACGGTGCTGGAATTCCTTGAAACGCTGCATCATCATCTGCTGCTGTTCGGGCGACATTTGCTGAAACATGCTGTGCGTCTCCATCAACCGCTGTCGCTCGCTATCCGGCAGGCTGCGAAATCTCGCATAAGCCTGCTCCATGGACAGACGATGCTCGGGACTCATCGACTGCCAACGCTGAAAACGTGCCCACAGCAGGTTACGCCGATCGGCAGGCAGGGCCAGCCAGTGCTCACCATTTCGCAACAGATTTTGGCGTTTTTCAGCATCCAGTGATGCCCAATCGTTGCGGTATTCACCCAGCAAGGTTTGCATCTCCGGGCTAAGCTGCTGCCAGGTTTCTCGATCAGACTGTTCAGCCATCGATACCGACAAGGCCAGCACCAGTAACAGCACCGTGAGACCAGCAATGCGCAGGAAATCAACGCGCATGGCGCACCTCCCCCGTTTCATCACCCGGCGCTTCGACAGCACTTTCAGCCCCACGCTGCACCTGCTGTGTCGTGGCGAACTGGGCCAGCGCTTCGAATTCATTATCACTGAGCCGCTCGAGCAACGGCAGTTGTTCCAGAAACCCCTTCGGCAACGTCAGCGGCGGTGCGTCGCTGGCGATGACCAAACTGGTCAACAGCATTGAAAGCCAAAAGGATAGGCGGTTCAATCGAATCATCGGCGGTATCCAGTAACAGGTAAGCGGTTCTTACAGCACCGACGGCACTGCGCTGATCATCGTGCCCGGCGCTGCCTTTCTGCTGCGCGAGCCAGCGGTAAAAATCCAGGTGTTCGACCAGTTCGACAGGGGTATCGGTGTCTTTAACCCACATCGGCATCTGGGCCAGCAAACGGTTCTCGCCTGGTTCAACCACCGGTTGTTGTGCGGTCATCTGCGCAGCATTATTTTGCTGCCCTAAATCACCCAACTGCGTAACGACCAGAACAACCGCCACCACAGCGGAAAAGGCGGTTGCCAATGATACGCCAACCACCGGCCGCAGCCATTGGCGCTGTTGTCGCTGCTGATGCAACGCCACCGCCTCATGCGTCAGCTGCTGCAACCGCCGATGGTGTTTTTGCGCCAGCTCGTCGGCACGAGCATCGAGATACTCCCCCACCTTATCCAGCTTGCCATGGTGATCATTGTTCATATCAGTGGTCCTCATCGACCCAGTCACTGAGCGCTTCGCGCAGCGCCGTCATCGCACGCGACAGATGCGTTTTAATGCTGCCCTCGGAGCAGCGCATGATGCTGGCCGCATCGCGTGTACTCAACCCCTGCCACTGGCGCAGCAGATAAGCTTCTTGCTGTCGCGCCGGTAAGGCACGCAACGCGGCTTCGAACTCGGCGGCCAGTTCGCCGCTCATCAAATCGGCATGCACCGGATTGTCTGACTCCGGGTCCACCAGCTCCGATTCATAGCTACTCTCGTGACCATCCTCATCGTCTTGCCGCCCGCCAAATTGCGAAAACAGTGAGATATGCGCCAGCTTCTGCCGCCACTGCGTTTTGCGCTGCCAATCCGTAATTCGCCGCGTGAGGATCTTGTAGAACAGATTCGTCCACGCCTCCTCATCATAGCTATCCGCAGCCTTTACAAAACCCATCATTGCCTCCTGCAGCAAGTCGAGGGCAGTGTCTTCATTGCCAAGACGAAAGGTGGCAAAGGCCAACCCTTTGCCACGCATCCGCGTCAAAAAGCGTTCGATGGCGCGTTCCCTGTTGTCGTTCAAGCGCTTGTCCCTAAATGGCTCCGACAGCGCTGTGCGGAGCGTATATTTCCAGCAAGCGAGCCGCCTCGAACGGGCAGATGGCAAGTTCACCCTCTGCACCTTGATTCGCGTGGCATCACTATCGGTTGACACGATATGCGGAACCGTCCGTCAGCCATCGACAGCAACAGCCCGCAACCGCTGTGGTACTACCGCCCGCCGAGGAGGCTAGCGGTATTGCAGTTGAGGAAAACTCAGGCGAGTGGAGGGGGAAGCTCCGGTGCTCGGGGACGAAAGGTCATGGCCAGTGTATGGCACACACCCTCATAAGAGCGGGTATAGGGAAAGACAATCTCAAAGCTGTCGAGCGGCCCAAAGAGGTGGCAACATGGGCAGTTGAAACAATCACCATCACAGCCGTCATGCGCGAAGGTGCAACCCGACATGTTCTCATGCAAGGCCGAGTCACTGGCATCTGCAGCCACCATGTCATGAGCACCGCTTAGCGTTGGCGCAGCGCCTAGAGCCGAAGCCAGAACCATGAGCATCAGCAGAGACAGAAATGTGATAACTAGCGCTTTTGACACGACTCAGCAGCATGAAAAATGACGGGGCGAAGTATCACACCCCCCAAAAAAAGCGTCAACGATCACGAGGTGGACAGCGCGAAGACCAACGAACGACTAGCGCTTGCAGAATCTGCACGACCGTGGCAATGTCGTTGCCGTGAAAAGACTGCTATCCCTCATTCTGGTGTTGACCACCCTGCTAGCCAATGTTTCCTGGGCGACGGACTCGCACAGCGAAGCATGGGTCGGGCATGGTGCCGAAGTCAGCCAGGGCTGGATGGTAGACGACCATGACAACGATCACGCTGGCTGCGATCATTGTTGTCACGGATTTGCACACATCGTCGGCCTTGCGCCTCAGCTATCCCAATTGATGCCAATTCCATTACGGACGACGGTTTCACTGCCCGAACGCCGCTACCGCAGCCATTCTCCCGCGCCACTGATTCCCCCTCCCAACGCCTGATTCTCGAAACGCTTTCCCCTCGCATTCGCCTCTGCGCGCATGTGAGCACCCATGTTTTGAGGATCGATCATGTCAAGAATTGCATTGTTTATGGCCATGCTGCTGGTCTTGTGGGCACCCGTGCGCACCGTGCTGGCTGCACCAGAAAGTACGGCATCCAACACCACGACACTCAACCGCCTGACAGACTTTGTCCGGAAGGTGCAAGAACGCAGCCCGCAAATTCGTGCGCTAGACGCCGCATTGGACGCGGCCACAGCGCGCTTCGACGCCGCTGGAAAACCACTCTATAACCCGGAACTGGAGCTGGATGCCGAGAACCCGGGCAGCCGTACCATTGGCATCAGCCAGACGCTGGACTGGGCTGGAAAACGCGATGCCCGCAGCAAGGTTGCGGATCATGCTTTGCGTGCAGCAGCAGCCGAAGTCGAGCTGGCCCGACAGGCACTGGCTGCCGAGCTGTTGAAAGGATTGGCGGAATACACCACGGCCGCAGATCTGAACCGCCTCGCGAACGAGAAAATGAAGCTGATGCAGCAGTTCGCCGATATCGCCCAACAGCGGCAGGCGGCTGGCGATCTGGACCAGGTGGAGTTCGAGCTGGCCAGACTGGCAGCGCTGGAAGCATCACTCGAAGCAGCTAGCCTCGCCACCCGCCTTGGCGAGGCCGACAGCAAGCTTGTCGCACTGACCAGCCTGACGGAAACAAGCTGGCCTGATCTGCCAATGGCACCACCTTTGTCACCCGCCATATCTACCGATACCGCAACGCTGCTACAGCAACATCCGGCATTACGCATACGCCAGTTCACTGCGGAATCCGCCAAGGCCACAACCGAGCTGCGCAGACGCGAGGCGCGGCCGGACCCCGCCGTCGGCCTGAGACTGGGCCGCGATGCCGATGACACGTTGACGGGCCTGACCTTTTCCATGCCGCTGCTGATTCGCAATCGCTTTCAGGCCGAAATCGCTGAAGCATCGGCACTCGCCAGCCAGGCCCGCCTCGATATGGCGGCTACCCGGATCGAGCTGGCGAGCAATATCGACGCTTCACGCACGCGCTACCAACTGGCGCGCAGCACCTGGGACCATTGGCAACAACAGGGGGAAACCCTGCTCCAGCGCCGCGGCAAACTGCTGACACGGCTTTGGCAAACCGGTGAGCTGGGCACCACTGATTATCTCGTGCAACTGCGGCAGACCCTCGACACGCGCAGCGCCGCTGCGGAATTGCGCGGCAAGCTATGGCGATCCTGGGCCGACTGGCAGCAGGCCAGCGGCACGATCTTGCAGTCGCTGCAGATCGCCACGCCCAACACAGATACCGAATAGGAACACACCATGAACAAACCGCTTTCCAAACTTTTCCTGCTGGCAGTCCTGCTTGGCCTCGGTGTCAACGGCTGGTCAGGCAGCGAAGCACACGATAACGAAGATAATCAGGAACAGCATGAGGATCACGACGAGCACGAAGCCGGCGTGGTTGAACTCAGCGCCGCGCAGCAGCAGGCTGCGGGTATTGTCGTGCAGACACTCGAACCACGGCAGTTGGCCGCCGAAATCCGTGCTCCCGGAGAAGTGATGCTGAACGCCTATCGCAGCAGCAAGGTAACCCCCCGCGTGACGGCCCAGATCGTCGCACGCCATGTCACCCTTGGCGACCACGTCGCACAGGGCCAAAAACTGGTGACATTGTCGAGCGTGGAGATGGCCGAGGCGCAAGGCGCATTGCTGGTCGCCGACCGCGAGTGGCAGCGGGTGAAAAAACTTGGCGCCAAAGTCGCTTCCCAGCGGCGCTATACCGAAGCACAGGTAAATCGCCAGCTGGCCTGGGCCAAAGTCAGCGCCTATGGCATGACGCCCAAGGAAATCAACGCACTGCTCAAATCAGGCAATGCCCGCAAGGCCAATGGCGAATTCAACCTGCTGGCCGCACGTGAAGGCACGATCGTCGAGGATAACTTCATCGAAGGCGCCGTCGTTGCGCCCGGTCATGTGCTGATGACCATCACCGATGAAAGCGCGGTATGGGTTGAAGCCAGGCTGACACCGACACAACTGGCCCAGATCAGCAAGGGTGCCCGCGCCAGCGTGCTGACGCCAAACGGCGAACTGGTCGGGAAAGTCACCCAAATCCACCATATCGTCGACGAAGCTTCACGCACCATTGCCGTGCGCATCAGCGTCGACAACCCGGAGGATCGTATCCATCCCGGCGAATTCGTCGATGTGATGTTGCAAACGAATGCCGAAGAAATGGCACTCGCCGTACCCGACACCGCACTGGTGCGCGGTGCCGATGGCGACTGGCAGCTATTCATTGCTGAGCATGATGGTGAATTTCGCGCGGTCGAAGTCGACGTGCTCGATACACGTAGCGGCTATACACGCATCACCGGGCTGGAACCCGGCGTTCGCATCGTCACCGAGGGCGCGTTCTTCCTGCAATCAGAACTGGCTAAAAGTGGCTTCGATGTACACAACCACTGACGCCTCTTTCCTTCCGATCAACACCCACGCCCCTGCTGAACAAAAGCAGGGGCGACACCACCGGATTTCATCATGCTGAACAAGATAATCGACGCCGCTGTTGCCAACCGCCTGCTGGTGGTATTGGCGCTGCTGGCCATCATGGCGGGTGGCGCCATGATCCTGCCAAAACTCAACCTGGATGCCTTCCCGGACGTAACCAATATTCAGGTAACCATCAATACCGAAGCCGAAGGGCTCGCCGCCGAGGAAGTCGAGCAGATCATCACCTATCCGGTGGAGGCAGTCATGTACAGCCTGCCCGATGTGGAGGAGGTCCGTTCCATTTCCAAGACAGGTCTGTCCGTCGTCACGGTCGTCTTCAAGGAAGGCACCGACATCTACTTCGCACGGCAGCTTGTTTTCGAGCAGCTGCAAACGGCGCGGGAAAATATTCCGGAGGGCGTCGGCACGCCGGAAATGGGACCCAACACCTCCGGGCTTGGCCAGGTATTTCAGTACATGTTGCGTGCGGATAATCCAGATAAATTCGATGCCATTTCCCTGCGAAGTCTGAACGACTGGGTAGTGAAGCTGCTACTGATGCCGGTGGACGGCGTGACCAACGTGCTCTCATTCGGTGGCGAGGTACGCCAGTACCAAGTGCAGCTCGACCCCGCCAGACTGCTCGCCTACCAGTTGAATGCCAGCAATGTTGCTGCGGCCATCGAGGAAAACAACCGCAACGCCGGCGGCTGGTACCTGGATCGTGGCGCTGAACAGTTAGTTATCCGCGGTGTCGGCTGGGTTCGCAGCGGCGAGGCGGGACTGCGCGACATTGCCAATATTCCGCTCAAGGAAGACGATGGCGTCGTCGTTCGCGTCAGCGATGTTGCCGAGGTGAAATTTGGCGGCGAAATTCGTCAGGGGGCGGTCACCATGACCACGCGCGATGAAAACGGCCAGGCAAAACATCTTGGCGAGGTCGTGGTCGGCATTGTCCTCAAACGCCTTGGCGCCAACACGAAAGCCACCATCGACAGCATCCGTGAACGCCTGCCTGCCATACAGCAGGCACTACCAGACGGCGTCTTGTTGGAACCATTCTACGACCAGTCCGAGCTGGTAAAAAAAGCAGTCGATACCGTCACCAAGGCGCTACTGGAAGCCTTCGTGCTGATCATTGTCGTGTTGGCGCTGTTTCTGATGAATCTGCGCGCGACATTGCTGGTATTACTTTCGATCCCGATCTCTATCGGGCTGGCGCTGATGGTCATGGCGTACTACGGAATCTCGGCCAACCTGATGTCACTCGGTGGGTTGGCCATCGCCATCGGCATGATGGTCGATGGATCGGTGGTGATGATGGAACACATTTTCTCCCATCTGACGCGCCCCGATGAGTTGCACCGGGAAAACATCGAGCATGATGTCGCACCCGGTGACACGCAGCCATTCGACACCCGCGCAGACCACGGCATGGCATTGCGTATCCAGGAGGCTGCGCGGGAAGTCGGGCAGCCGGTATTTTTCGCCGTGTTGATTATTACCATCG
Organism: uncultured Thiotrichales bacterium; assembly: GCA_964596975.1. GTDB lineage: Bacteria > Pseudomonadota > Gammaproteobacteria > UWMA-0217 > UWMA-0217 > JALSHZ01. Next base: position 10,232 of record CAZQXF010000070.1, read on the forward strand.
TCTTTGCCCCACTATTCGCACTCGAAGGCGT
>CAZQXF010000071.1:0-6432 GCA_964596975.1 uncultured Thiotrichales bacterium
GCCTGCGCATTCACGCGCCGGCCAAAGTGCCCTATGTGCTGATCGGCTATCAGGTGCCATCACTGAAAACGGCTGAAGAAGACTGGGAACCCTATGCGCTCGATGTGCTGGCCGGGATTCTCGACGGCGGTTCCAGCGCGCGCTTGACCAGCGAGCTGATTCGCAAGCAGGAAATCGCCGCCTCAGCATCCGCCGGTTACAACCTCACGGCAAAATACCAGACACTGTTCATGCTCGACGCCAATCCCACCGAAAAACACAGCATCGAGGAAGTCGAACAGGCGCTGTACCAACAAGTCGAAAAAGTACGCAACGAGCTGGCAAACGATGCCGAAATGCAACGCGTCAAGGCGCAAGTCATTGCATCCAAGGTGTACGAGCTGGACTCGGTACAGCAGCTCGCCAATCAGATGGGCGCCCTGGAAACGGTCGGTCTCGGCTGGCAGTTGATGGAGCAGTACCCCGAGAAGATCAAGGCGGTCACTGCCGAACAGGTGCGCAAGGTGGCGCAGAAATATCTGATCGAAAAGCACCGCACGGTGGCGGTGCTGGTGCCCGAGGATGTAGGTAACGGCAAGCAAACAGCGGAAAAGGAGGTCTCCGATGAAGGCTAATATCCTGATGAGATCTCTGCTGGCCACGCTACTGCTGCTGGCCACGGTACACGTGGCCCTGGCAGGCCCGGCGATTCAGCACTGGACGACCGAAAACGGTCTGCGTGTCTATTTCGTGCCCGCTGACGAATTGCCGATGATCGACATCCGCGTCACCTTTGCCGCCGGCAGCGCGCGCGACGGCAAGCAGCCCGGTGTCGCCGCCTTGACCAGCCGCATGCTGACCCAGGGGGCCGGCGGGCTCAGTGCTGATCAGATCGCCCAGGCGTTCGAAGATGTCGGCGCCAGCATTGGCACCGGTGCCTTGCGCGATATGTCCTGGCTGTCACTGCGCAGCCTGTCCGACCCGACCTTTCTCGAACCGGCGCTGGAAGCCTTTACGCATGTACTGTGGCACCCCGATTTTCCGCAGGCCGACTTTGTCCGCAGCCAGAACCAGACACTGCTCGGCATCAAGGCCGCCGAAGCCAGCCCCGGCAAGATCGCCAGCAAGGCGTTCTACAAGGCGCTGTATGGCGACCACCCCTACGCCACGCCGATCGAGGGCACGAAAGCATCGGTCGAAGCCTTGACCACGAACGACCTCAAGGCTTTTCACCAACGCTACTTCGTCGCCCGCAATGGCGTGCTGGCGATCACCGGCGACCTGACCCGCAGCGACGCGGAAAAACTGGCGGAGCGCCTCAGCAGTGGGCTGAAAAAGGGCGAGCCCGCACCGGCGACACCGAAAGTGCCAGCGCTGAAGGAGGCAAAGGAGATTCGCATCCCCTTCCCCTCCCGCCAGGCCCATGTCTATATGGGGCATCCCGGCATCGAACGCGGCAACCCCGACTATTACCCGCTCTATCTCGGCAACCATATTCTCGGGGGCGGCGGTTTTACCTCGCGACTGGTCAAGGAGGTACGGGTCAAACGTGGTTATGCCTACTCGGTGTATAGCTATTTCCTGCTGATGGCGGCGCAGGGTCCCTACCAGATCGCGATGCAAACCCGTGGCAGCCAGGTCGATGACGCCATCAAGGTAAGCCGTGAAACGCTGAAGCAGTTCATCGCGGACGGGCCGGACGACGATGAGATCACCGCATCGAAGAAGAACATCACCGGCAGCTTCCCGTTGCGCATCGCCAGCAATGGCGACATCGTCGAATATCTGGCCGTGATCGGCTTCTACAAGCTGCCGCTGGATTACCTCGATACCTTCACCCAGCATATCGAGGCGGTGACGGCAGAGCAGATCACTGATGCCTTCAAACGCCATGTGCATCCCGACCAAATGGTGACGGTGATCGTCGGTGGCGACAAGGAGTAAACAACACTGGCCGTCGCGCGGCGAGCCGGGACAGGTCCGAATCATCGCCGGGCAGTGGCGCGGGCGCAAATTGCATTTCGTCGGCGCGGAAGGCTTGCGTCCCACTGGCGACCGCATCCGTGAAACTCTGTTCAACTGGCTGCAACCAAGCATCGAGGGTAGCCGCTGTCTCGACCTATTCGCTGGCAGCGGCGCATTGGGCTTCGAAGCTGCCTCGCGCGGTGCAGCCAACGTCGAGATGGTGGAATACAACCCCGCCACGGTGCGCCAGCTACAGTCTCAGATCGCCCGCTTCGACGCCACCAACCTCAGCGTCACACAGGGCTCGGCCCTGCAATATCTGCAACAGCTCGACCAGCCGGTCGATCTGATCTTTCTCGACCCCCCCTTCCATAGCGACCTGCTGCAACTCAGCCTGGACAGCATCAACCCCGGCACAATGTTGCGCCCGAACGGGCGGATCTATCTGGAATATCCGCTGCGGCGCGAACCGACACTGCCGGCTGGCATGGCGTTCATCCGGCAGAAAAAGGCGGGGGATGTGGGCTATGGGCTGATTGCGGTCACGGCCGAGAAGCAGTGAAATCATCCGCCCAATCGGGCATGATTGCCGCATGATCCTTCTCTACCCCGGCACGTTCGACCCCATCACCCACGGCCATACCGATCTGATTCGGCGCGCGCTGGGCATCTGCGACCAAGTGATCGTCGCGGTCGCAGTGAGCAAGAAGAAAGACCCCTGCTTTCCAGTGGATGAGCGCGTCTCACTGGTACGCCAGGCGACCGCCCATCTTGGCAATATCGAGGTGCGGCCTTTTTCCGGGCTGACGGTCGAGTTTGCCCGCGAGGTGGGCGCCCGCGCCATTCTGCGCGGCCTGCGGGCGGTTTCCGACTTTGAATACGAATTCCAGATGGCCAGCATGAACCGCAATCTCAACCCGGATGTCGAATCGCTATTCCTCACCCCAGCGGAAGAATTCGCCTTCGTATCGTCCAGCCTGGTAAGGGAAATTGCGCGCATGGGGGGTGACGTGTCACACTTCGTCGATCCTGCGGTCAGGACTGCTCTCGAAGCCTACTGCCGGGCCGAACAGACCAGTTAGTTTACTTGCGATCTGTCATTCCCCGATCACGCGAACGATAGTATCGTAAGGTGCAATTTTAGGAGAACCTATCTATGGCTTTGACGATTACAGACGAATGCATCAACTGCGATGTCTGCGAACCCGAGTGCCCGAACGAAGCAATCTACGCGGGCGATGAAATCTATGAAATCGACCCGGACAAGTGCACGGAATGTGTTGGCCATTATGACGAACCACAGTGCATCGAGGTTTGCCCGGTGGACTGCATTATCGTCGATCCCGAGCACACTGAAACAAAAGAAGAACTGATGGAAAAATACAAGCACCTGACCGGTGAGGCATGACGGAGCAGTCCGGATGTCCATGGCAATAATCAAAAGGCTCCTCATTGGAGCCTTTTTTGTGTTTACCGCAGTTGTCGCCACCGCTGACGAACGCGTGACTCCCGGCATTGCCACGGCACACCCACTGGCGACAGCGGCAGGCATGGAGATACTCGACCAGGGCGGCAACGCCTTCGATGCCGCCGTTGCCGTCAGCGCCGTACTGGCCGTCGTCGAACCCTACTCCTCCGGGCTTGGAGGCGGTGGTTTCTGGCTACTGCACCGCGCCAGCGACGGCTTTGAAACCATGGTCGATGGGCGCGAGAAAGCGCCGCTCGCCGCCACCGCCGACATGTACCTGGATGACAATGGCGAGGTCATCCCGGGTTTGTCGATCGATGGCGCGCTGGCAGCCGGTATTCCCGGCGAACCCGCAGCACTGGCACATATTGCAAAACACTACGGAAAATTGCCGCTCAAAGCCTCGTTGGCCCCGGCCATTCGCCTGGCGGAAACGGGATTCCCGGCTGATGACATCTATCTGAAAATGGCCGGCTTCCGCGAGCAGGCCATCAAGGCATCCGCTGCGGCCAGCGAGATTTTCCTCCCCGGCGGCAAGATGCCACGCCTGGGAGCTCTGATCACCCAGCCGGAGCTCGCACGAACACTACGCTTGATTGCCGACAAGGGGCGGGCAGGATTCTATGCAGGCGAGACTGCCAGGAAACTGATCGCTGCCGTGAGCCAGGCCGGTGGCATCTGGCAGGACAAGGATCTACGCGAATACGCCATTGTCGAACGCCAGCCCGTGCGAGGCACATACCGTGGGACAAACATCACGACAGCCGCGCTACCCTCTTCTGGCGGCATCGTGCTGGTGGAAATGCTCAACCAACTGGAAGCTTACGATCTCAGCGCAATGAACGAGGCGGGCCAGCTGCACCATATCGTCGAAGCCATGCGCCGGGCGTATCGCGATCGCGCCGAATATCTGGGGGATAGTGACTTTGTCGAGGTGCCACAAACCATGCTGCTCGACAAACGTTATGCCGCGGGACTGCGCCAGTCGATTCATCCCGACAAGGCAACACCGAGTACGATGCTGGCGCCAACCGTGCGAGAGACATCGCAGGGCCGCCACACCACTCATTTTTCGATCATCGACGGCGAAGGCAACCGCGTTGCGGCAACCTTGTCGATCAATTACCCATTCGGCTCCGGTTTTGTCGCCGCGGGCACGGGCGTTCTGCTCAATGACGAAATGGATGACTTTGCCGCACGGCCCGGCACCCCCAATGTCTATGGCCTGGTCGGCGCCCGCGCCAACGCCATCGAACCGGGCAAGCGCATGCTCTCGTCAATGACACCGACCTTTCTGGAGAACAAGCAACGCATCGCCGTTGTCGGCACGCCGGGTGGCAGCCGCATCATCACCATGGTGCTGCTGGCAACACTGGCGTTCGATCAGGATGCATCCGCTGCTGAAATCGTCGCCATGCCGAGATTTCATCACCAATACCTGCCTGATGCCATTCAACTGGAACCCGGCAGCATCGACGCAACCACCAAAAAAGAACTCGAAGCCATGGGGCACAAGCTGCAACAAATGGATAACAGCTACGGTAATATGCAGGTCGTTATTTTCGACAAATCATCGCAAAAAACCGATGCCGCCAGCGACCCACGTGGCATTGGCAAAGCGGTAGTCGGCGCGGAAGAATAGTTACCAGCGCCACCAGAACGAATCAGTCATACTCATTGTATTTCTTCGCACTCCCCTTCACCTTCTCTACCGGATATTTCTCCGCATTTAGCTGGATTTTCTCCTCGACGGCCTGCATCAGATCAATGTCGAGGCGGTCAGACAGGCGCATCAGGTAAATCAGCACATCGGCCATTTCGTGGGCAACGGCCTTGCGCTTGTCGGCGGGAAGCTGATAGCTCTCGTCCTCAGACAACCACTGAAAATGCTCCACCAACTCCGCCGCTTCGACGATCAGCGCCATGGCGACATTTTTTGGTGACTGGAACTGCTCCCAATCACGGTCGATGGCGAATTGCCTCAGTTCGAGATTGAATTTATCAAATGGATGCTGGGACATTTACAAGCCTTTATCGGAACCATCAATAGGTGTAGACGCGCCCACCATCAGGTCGCGTTTTGAACAGCCGCAGGGTCCACATGTATTCCTCCGGTGCCTGTTCAATCATCTGCTCCAGTGAGCGATTCATTTTGGTGGCATTTTCCACCGCGTCATCTACGGGAAAATCCGGGATCGGCGGAAAGATCTTCGTCCGATAACACTGGCTGTGTGCGTCGAAATAAGTCATCAACGGCAGTACCGCGGCGTTTGTCAGTTTTGCCAGGCGCCCAATCATCGGCAAAGTTGCTTTTGGCTCGGCGAAAAAGGGCGCAAATACCGACACCTCGGGGCCGTGGTCTTCATCCGACAATGTAAAGAGCGCCTTGCCCCGCTTCAAGGTGCGGGTATAGGCCATCATGCCATCGCCACGCTCGAAAACCGTATTGCCAAAACGCCTGCGCCCGCGTGCAATCAGCCAGTCCACGACTGGGTTTTTTGCAGCATTGTAAGGCCCCATACTCGGCTCCTGCAGGCCAATGGCCATGGTGCCAAAATCCAGCGCCGCGGAATGTGCAACATTGTAGATGACATTTTTTCCCGCTGCTCTGGCGGCTTCGACGTGCTCCCAGCCTTCGAGCGACACCAGCCGTTGTATTTTTCCGTTAGACGCAAACCAGACTTGCCCCAAATCCAGCAGGCTGCGCGCCATCACTTTGAAATGCGCTTGTGCAATATCCTCCCGCCGCTGTAACGACCAGTCAGGAAAACAGAGTTCAAGGTTTTTCAGCACGATACCACGACGCTTGTGGTTGTGTTTCCACGCCAGCCGCCCGAGCGGGCCCGCAACCTTGTGGCGCAGCCGCATCGGCAGCAGAGAAATCAGCCAATAAAGGCCAACGGCGAGCCAAGTCCCCCAGTGGCGTGGATGCAGTAACTCACGCGGCAGGCTGACCGGCACCGTCGATGTTGTCTTTTTCGTCATGGCCGTTTTTGCGCAACGATTGCTGACTCGCCACG
>CAZQXF010000071.1:6532-9964 GCA_964596975.1 uncultured Thiotrichales bacterium
GATGTTGTCTTTTTCGTCATGGCCGTTTTTGCGCAACGATTGCTGACTCGCCACGTAACCCCTTGACCCCATCGCCCAATGAACCTTCATCATGGAATGCGAACACATCCAACGACGAAAACGCGCGCAACAATTCATTGCGCTGCAACAGAAAATCCGGGTTTCGGGGGCCAGGCGCACCCTCGGGACGATCGACGGAAAATGTTTGGTAGTAAATCAACCCGCCGGGCCGAAGCGCTGCGGCGAGTGATGCAAACAGTGGTCGGTGCAGGAAATAGCTGACGACAATGACATCCTGCGACAACGGCGCTGGCGGCTCGCGCTCAACATCCCTTGTCACGGCATCGATCATCAAGCGCCGACTCAAGCTGAAATTCTGCAATGTACGCACCGCAACATCGCTGATGTCCCAGGCATTCACCGCAAACCCGGCCTGCGCCAGAAATATCGCGTTTCCGCCTAACCCACAGGCGAGATCCAGTGCCATCCCACCAGCCGGTAACAGATGATCATATTGCTTCAGAACCCAGACTGGCTCTGGCAACACCGCATCACTGTCGCGGTAGCGGTTGTTCCATTTCTCCTGGATGGCGGTTGTTGTCATCGATGCTTCCGAGTCATTCGTGAAAGCAGCTCAGCGCTGCCAGAAAGAGGGTGTGAGCAACACAAGCAGCGTAAAAATTTCCAGCCGTCCCATCAGCATGGCGAGACTCAATACCAGCTTCTGCGTGTCGCTAATCGCGGCGTAGTTTGATGCCACGTCACCAAGCCCGGGGCCCAGATTGTTGAGACTGGCGGCGACGGCCGAAAAGGCAGTCACCTGATCCATGCCGGTGGCGAGCATGATTAACATGAAGATGACGAATACGAAAACATAGGCGGAAAAAAATCCCCATACGGCTTCGACCACGCGATCCGGCAAGACCTTGTCACCCACCTTCACCGCCAACGTCGCGTGCGGGTGAACCAGGCGCATCATCTCACGTTGCCCCTGCTTGAACAGCAGCATGACCCTGATCACCTTCATGCCGCCTCCGGTCGATCCGGCGCAGCCACCAATAAAGCTGAGAAAAATCAGGCTGACGGCAACGAACGTCGGCCACGATGCAAAATCAGCGGTGACAAAACCCGTCGTGGTCGCTATCGAGACTGTTTGAAAAATCCCCATGCGCACCGCTTCATAAAAATTATCTTCGATGCCTGCCGCAAGCAGGTAGACGAAGGAAGTGAACGATGCCCCCAGCAGCAACAGCAAATAAGTCTTGAATTCGGCATCACGAAACCAGACACCCAGACTGTGCGCCCGCAATGCCACAAAATGCAGCGCGAAACTGATGCCCGCCAAGGCCATGAAAAGGACACTGACTGCCTCGATCAGTGGGCTATCGAAATAACCGATACTCGCATCGTGCGTGGAGAAGCCCCCAATCGCCACCGTCGAAAAGGCATGTGCCAGCGCATCGAAGCCATCCATGCCGGCAGCCCAGTACGCCGCCATGCACGCCGCCGTCAACAACAGGTAGATATACCAAAGCGCCTTGGCTGTCTGGGTGATCCGCGGCGTCAACTTCGAATCCTTCACCGGGCCGGGTGTTTCGGCACGATACAGCTGCATGCCGCCGATACCCAGCATCGGCAGGATCGCTACCGCCAGCACGATAATGCCCATGCCGCCCAGCCATTGCAGCTGCTGACGGTAGAACAGTATGCTCTTCGGCATGTCGTCGAGCCCCGTCAGCACGGTCGCGCCGGTGGTGGTCAGTGCCGACACCGATTCGAACACCGCATCGTAGAAAGACAACGACAGTCCGTCCGACAACATCAGCGGCAGCGCACCGGCAAGGCCAAGACCCGCCCAGAACATCACCACGACGATGAAGCCATCGCGCAGTTTCATTTCCTGACGCGCTCGACGCAGATTGAACCACAATAGCAACCCAAGCAGCATCAGGATCGCAAAGCCTTCAATAAAAGGCGTCACGGTCTGATCCTGATACAGCACCCCCACCAGCGCAGGTGGCAACATCGTGGTGCTGAAAACCATCAGCAGAATACCGAGGATGCGGAGAACGACGGCTGGTTGCATCAGATAAACGTCACCTTCACCTGAAACATCCGCTCGACCTCCGGCAACTTGCGCTTGTCAGCGACGAAAACAATGACATGGTCTTCCGGCTCGATGACGGTGTCATGGTGGACGATAATGACCTCCTCCCCCCGCACCAGCGCCGAGAAACGAATACCCGGCGGCAGCTTCAACTCGTCGATGCGGCGACCGACCACCTTGGAGGTCTTGCGGTCACCATGGGCAATCGCCTCGATCGCCTCCGCCGAGCCCTTGCGCATGGAATGGACTGCCGCGATATCACCTCGACGCACCCGGGTCAGCAGCGCACCCAGCGTGATCTCCTGCGGCGAGATCGCAATGTCGACCAGCCCACCCTCGATAATCTGCGAATGCCCCGAGCGATTCACCAGCGCCATCGCCTTGCGCGCGCCCATGCGCTTGGCCAGCATCGCCGAGAGAATATTGGCCTCACCACGGTTGGTCAGCGCGACGAATACATCCATCTCACCGATATTCTCTTCGCGCAGCAACTCTTCGTCCGCCGCATCACCGAGCAGAATCATGGTTTTGCGCAACACCTCGTTCAGGTAATTGGCGCGCTTGCGATCCCACTCGATCAGCTTGACCTTGTAGTGCCCTTCCAGACGCCTCGCCAGACGCATGCCGATATTGCCGCCACCAGCGATCATGATGTGCCGGTAGGGCTTGTCGGTTTCACGAAACTCGGCGGTCAGCATGTCGACCTGACTTGGTGCTACCAGAAAGAACACCTCGTCACCATCCTCGATGACGACGGAGCCTTCGGGCTTGATGTTTCGGCCATCGCGAAAGATCGCCGCGATGCGCATGTTGACGCCGGGCAAACGGGTCGTGATCGAACCAATCTGCTGGCCGACCGCCGGCGCCCCCGCCATCGCCCGCAGCCCCACCATCTGGATGCGTCCACCGGCAAAATCCACCACCTGCAAAGCGCCTGGGTGTTCGATCAGCCGGACAACATGATTGGTCACCAACTGTTCCGGGCTGATGATGACGTCGATCGGCAGTGCCGATGTCTCACCACCCGCCAGCTCGGGGTGATTGAGGTAGCTGGCGGCCCGCACACGGGCGATCTTCGCCGGTGTGTGAAACAGTGTCCACGCAACCTGACAGGCGATCATGTTGACCTCATCGCTGTCGGTCACAGCGACGATCATGTCGGCATCAGCGCCGCCAGCATTCTCCAGCACATTGGGATGTGCGCAATGGCCGGCGATGGTGCGTAGATCAAGGCGATCCTGCAACTCGCGCAACACCGTGCTGGAGCGGTCAACGACGGTGATGTCATTGGCCTCACGCGCCAGATGTTCCGCCAACGAGGAACC
>CAZQXF010000072.1:0-9716 GCA_964596975.1 uncultured Thiotrichales bacterium
TTTACAAGTGTAAATGAGCACTTCCAACGCAGAGTTGGCGCAAATAAGGGGGTAAACTGAGCAGTTACCACGTTAGCAAAAGGCCTCACAGCATGATCCATCGTTACGACATCACCATCACTGGCGGCGGCATGACCGGGCTGGCGCTGGCCTGCGCGCTGGGTCAGCAGGGCAAGAAGGTGGCGGTGCTGGAGGCCGGGCCAGCGCCTGCGCCATTCGACCCGGAGGCTGAAGCCGATCTGCGGGTAGTGGCGCTCAATCGCGCCAGCGAATCTCTGCTCGACAATCTGGGTGCCTGGCAACGGCTGCGTCAGTGGCGAATTTCCACTTTCGACCGTATGCATGTGCGCGATGCCGGCAGTTCGGCAAGCATCGGCTTTTCCGCAGCCGAACTCGGCGAACCCGACCTCGGGCACATCATCGAAAACCGGCTGATCCAGCGAGCGCTCTATGAATCAGCAACCGCACTCGATGGCGTGGATTGGTTCGACAGCATCAGCATTCGCGATCTTGGCGTCGATGATCACGATGCGGTCATTACGCTGGAGGATGGCCGGGTATTCACCTCGCGCTTGATTGTGGGCGCGGATGGGCGCTTTTCCCGTGTCCGTGAGGCGGCAGGTATTACCGTTCACAGCCGCGACTATCAGCAACAGGCAATCATCGCCACCGTGACAACCGAACAACCCAGCGACCGCACTGCCTGGCAACGCTTTCTACCCGATGGCGTACTGGCATTCCTGCCGCTGGCCGACGGCCGCTCTTCCATCGTCTGGAGCAGCAAGCGCGCCGAAGATATTCTGGCACTCGACGACGAAGCCTTCCGACAGGCACTGGGTGAGGCATTCGATTTTCATCTCGGCGCGGTGCTCGACAGCTCGGCACGCGCAGCGTTCCCCCTCATCGGCCGCCACGCCCAACACTACGTCAAACCGCGGCTTGCACTGATTGGCGACGCCGCGCATACCGTCCATCCACTGGCCGGACAGGGCGTGAACCTGGGCTTCATGGATGTTGCCGAACTGGCCGACGTACTCGGCAAGTCGCAGCGCGATCCCGGCAGCCTGTTGCTGCTGCGCCGCTACGAGCGCGCACGGCGAGGTGAGAACAGTGTGATGCAAAAGCTGATGGAAGGGTTTCAGCTGCTGTTCCTGAACAGCATTCCCCCACTTGCCGGGCTCCGTGGACTCGGCCTGACGCTCACCGATCAGCTCGGCCCGGTCAAGGCGACGATGATGCGTTATGCAATGGGAACCATGGGTGATTTACCGCCGCTGGCGCAAAATCGATTACGGTAACGGCTCGCTATTCCAGAAAGAGAATTATCCATGACCGAAGAACCCACCATATTCGCAAAATCACCCGCCAAAGTGACCTTAAAGGCCGGCGAGGAATACTATTTCTGCAGCTGCGGCCGCTCCAAGGACGGCATCTACTGCGATGGCTCCCACAAGGGCACGAGTTTCCGTCCGGTCATCTACACCGCCAAAGAAGATGGCGATGCCTGGATCTGCCGTTGCAAACACAGCAAGAACCTGCCGTTTTGCGATGGCAGCCACGAAAAACTTCCCTGACGACTGCTTGGCGGTATATCATCGGCGACCCAATCTCGCATCCATGGGAGAGTGAGCGGTCAGTGCACCGCTCCGCCGAAGGCGCAATTCCGCCCGGAAACGCTCAGGCTTCAGGACCGTGGTATTGCATATTGGCTCTGGAGAGCGACGCGGCAGCGTCCACCGAAGGGGGTTAATCTCTCAGGTAGCAAGGACAGAGGGGCGGTCGTGCGAATGCTCGCGCGACCATTTTCATTGCCCCGGAGCCAGCCCATGAGTCAACGCACAGCCCTGTACGACAAACACCTCGAAGCCAACGGCAAGATCGTCGATTTCGCCGGCTGGGAAATGCCCATCAACTACGGTTCGCAAATCGAGGAACACCACCAGGTTCGCAATGACGCTGGCATGTTCGACGTGTCACACATGGTGGTCGTCGACCTCGAAGGCCCGCGCGTTCGCGAGTTTCTGCAATATCTGCTGGCCAACAACATCGCCAAACTGAAGACGCCAGGCAAGGCGCTCTACAGCTGCATGCTCAACGAAACAGGCGGGGTGATCGACGACCTGATCACCTACTTCATTGCTGACGATTTCTTCCGCATGGTCGTCAACGCTGCCACCCGTGACAAGGATCTGGCGTGGATCGCGCAGCATGCGGCGGCATTCGACGTCATCATGACAGAGCGCCCCGAACTCGCAATGATTGCAGTACAGGGCCCCAACGCGCGCGAAAAGGCAATGAGCGCACTCACCGAAGGTCAGGCGCGGCAGGCCGCAACACTGCCTCCCTTCGTCGGTGCATTCATCGGCCCCTATTTCATTGCCCGCACTGGCTACACCGGCGAAGACGGCTTTGAGATCATGGTCTCCAATGACGAGGTAGCAGCATTCTGGGATCAGCTGCTCGAAGCCGGCGTCAAACCCTGCGGCCTGGGTGCCCGCGACACACTGCGCCTGGAAGCGGGCATGAACCTCTACGGCACGGACATGGATGAAACCACGTCGCCGCTGGAATCAGGCCTTGGCTGGACGCTGGCACTGGAACCGCCGGAGCGCGACTTTATCGGTCGCGCGGCGCTCGAAGAGAAAAAGCGTGCTGGCAATCTAAAGAAGTTCGTCGGCCTGGTGCTGGAATCGCGAGGTGTGCTGCGCGGGCATCAGAAAGTGGTGACCGACGACGGCCAGGAAGGCGAGATCACCAGTGGGAGCTTTTCCCCCACGCTGCAAAAATCCATCGCCATGGCCCGCGTGCCGGCAACCATCGGCGATCACTGTCAGGTCGAGATTCGCGGTAAACTGCTGCCGGCGAAAGTCGTGAAAATGCCGTTCGTGCGAAATGGCAAATCGCTCATCGACTGACACAACAAGCGTACTCAACACCACCGTGAACCTGGAACCAACATCATGAGCAATATCCCCTCCGAGCTGAAATACACCAAATCCCACGAGTGGGTCAGCGACAATGAAAACGGCACCGTTACCGTCGGCATTACCGACCATGCTCAGGAGCTGCTGGGCGACCTGGTCTTCGTCGAGCTGCCGGAAGTAGGCAAGGAACTGGAAGCCGAAGAGGCCTGCGCCGTCGTCGAATCGGTAAAAGCCGCTTCCGACATCTACGCACCAGTCGCTGGCGAAATCGTCGAGGTGAACGAAGCACTCGAAGACGAGCCCGAGCTGATCAACAGCGACCCCTACGGCGAAGGCTGGCTGTTCAAGATGAAGCTCGCCGATGCCAACAGCCTTGAAAGCTTGCTCAGCGCCGACGACTACGCGGCCGAAGCCGACCAGTAGATTAACGCGGCGCTACACCATTGCAGTCGCCCCGGCACCCGGGGCGGCTGTTGTCGTTTCTGCACAACCAGACAAAATCATCCATGCCCTTCATTCCCCACACGCCCGAAGAAATCGAGCAGATGCTCACCACCATTGGTGCCGAGGATATCGAAACGCTGTTCGATGAAATCCCCGCCAATATTCGCTGTCAATCACTGGAAGCCATTCCACCCGCTGCGTCTGAAATGGAGATCACACGCGACGTTCAGGCCTTGGCGGAACGTGACGCCGGCGCGCTGAATTTCATCGGCGCCGGTGCCTACGAGCACCATATTCCCGCAGCCGTCTGGCAGCTGACAACACGCGGCGAGTTCTACACGGCCTATACGCCCTATCAGGCCGAGGCCAGCCAAGGCACACTGCAACTGATCTACGAATATCAGTCGATGATGACCAGCCTCACCGGCATGGACGTGTCCAACGCCTCACTCTACGACGGCGCGTCGGCGCTGGGCGAAGCGATTCTGATGGCGGTGCGGGTACACCGCAAATCGAAGTCGCGCAAGATTTTGGTGCCGACCTCGGTTCACCCGGACTACCGCAAGACGGCCAATACCATCGTCAAGCACCAGGGCATCGAGCTGATCGAGGTGCCGGTCGATCCACAAACCGGGCGCACTGACCCAGCCGCACTGGCGCAATACAGCGGTGAGGACATTACCGCGCTGGTCATACCTCAGCCGAATTTCTATGGCGTACTCGAAGAGGCCGACGAACTGACGGCCTGGGCCGAACAGAACAACACACTGGTAATCGGGGTGGTGAACCCTTTCACGCTCGGGCTGTTGAAGCCGCCTGGCGAGTGGGGCGAAAAGGGTGCCGACATCGTCTGCGGTGACGGCCAACCACTGGGGGCACCGTTGTCTTCGGGTGGCCCCTACTACGGCATCCTCTGCTGCAAACAGGCCCATGTACGGCAAATGCCGGGGCGCATCGTCGGTCGCGCCACCGACGCCGATGGCAAGCAGGGTTTCGTCCTCACCCTGCAAGCGCGGGAGCAACATATCCGCCGCTCGAAAGCGACCTCGAATATCTGCACCAACCAGGGCCTGGTAGTCACAGCCTCGACCATTCACATGGCACTGCTCGGCCCAACCGGACTGCGCAATGCTGCGGCGCTGAGCATGGCCAATACGCGCAAGCTGGCGGAGAAAGCCGCTGCCATCGGCATCAAACCGCGTTTCAGTGGCGAATATTTCCACGAAGTTGCATTGCAACTCGGCCAGAGCGCCGCACCAGTGCTCGACAAGATGGCCGAGCAAGACGTGCTCGGCGGCTACGATCTGGGACGCAACGACCCGTCGCTGGCCGACACGATCCTCGTCTGCGCCACCGAGACCAAAACCGATGCCGACCTCGACCGCTTTGTCGAGACACTGCAATCAGCCCTGTAACCGCGAGATACCGACATGCTGATCTTTGAACATTCCACGCCCGGCCGCCGCGCCACCGCACAGGCACCCGCCACCCTGGCTGAGATCGACCTGCCGGAACGCTTCCAGCGCAAATCCGCGACCGGCTTGCCGGAGGTCTCCGAAATGCAGGTGGTACGCCACTACACCCGGCTGTCGCAGAAAAACTTCTCCATCGACACACACTTCTATCCGCTGGGTTCCTGCACGATGAAGTACAACCCACGCGCCTGCAACAGCCTGGCGATGCTACCTGGCATGGTCAACCGGCATCCCCACGCCCCGCTGTCACACAGCCAGGGGTTCTTGCAGATGATGTACGAGTTGCAGGAGATGCTGAAGGAAGTCACCGGCATGGCAGGCGTATCACTGACGCCGATGGCCGGTGCGCAAGGTGAGTTCGCAGGTATCGCGATGATTCGCGCCTACCACGATGCCCGCGGTGATGCTGAGCGCAGCGAAATTCTGGTGCCTGACGCAGCCCATGGCACCAACCCGGCGACTGCCATCATGTGCGGCTACAAGGTGCGGGAAATTCCTACCGACGAGCAGGGCGATGTCGATCTCGAAGCACTGCAAGCCGCCGTGGGTCCGCAGACGGCCGGACTAATGCTGACCAACCCGTCAACGCTCGGTGTCTTCGAACGCAATATCATGGAGATCGCGCGCATCGTTCACGAAGCCGGCGGGCTGCTCTACTACGATGGCGCCAACCTCAACGCCATTCTGGGCAAGGTACGTCCTGGCGATATGGGTTTCGATGTCATCCACATGAACCTGCACAAAACCTTTTCCACGCCGCACGGCGGTGGCGGCCCCGGCTCGGGCGCGGTTGGTGTGGCCGAGCGCCTGATGCCCTACCGCCCCATTCCGGTGGTGGCACGTGACGGCGATGCCTACCGATGGCTGACGGAAGACGACCTGCCGGAGTCGATGGGACGGCTGTCCGCCTTCGCTGGCAATGCCGGGGTATTGATCCGCGCCTACATATATATGCGCATGCTGGGCAAGGCGGGCATGCCCCGTATCGCCGAGTTTGCAACGCTGAACGCGAACTACCTGGAAAAGCGCCTGGTCGAAGCTGGCTTCGATGCCGCCTTCCCGCAGCGTCGCGCCAGCCACGAGTTCATTATTACACTGCAGAAGCAGGCCAAAGAGCTGAAGGTCACCGCCATGGACTTCGCCAAGCGCCTGCTTGATTTTGGTTTCCATGCGCCAACCACCTACTTCCCGTTGCTGGTACCGGAGTGCCTGCTGATTGAACCCACCGAAAGCGAAACCAAGGAAGAGATCGATGGCTTCGTGGCCGCAATGGTGGCAATCCTGGAGGAAGCCCGAAACGAACCAGATACCGTCAGATCCGCCCCACACACCATGCCCAACCGTCGCTTCGACGAAGTGACTGCGGCAAGAAAACCAGACCTGAGATGGCATGGCGATGAATGACTCGATACCACCCAAGGCGACCGGTTGGCAGCGTATCGTCAACGCCGGTGGCTACTCGATCAAGGGCATCGTTTCGACCTGCCAAAGTGAAGCCGCCTTTCGTCAGGAACTGTGGCTGCTGGCGATCGCCGTGCCACTGGCATTCTGGCTCGGCGACACAGCATTGGAAACGGGCCTGCTGCTCGCCAGTGTCATTCTGGTGCTGATTGTCGAATTGCTGAACTCGGCACTGGAGTCGATCGTCGACCGGGTCAGTCTGGAGCACCACCCATTGTCCGGCAAGGCCAAAGATCAGGGCTCTGCAGCAGTATTACTGGCACTGATACTGGCCGGCATCATCTGGCTCTGTGTATTGCTGGATTGAGCGGGATCTGCACCACAGCGGCCACAGCATTAGAAACTCCTTATAACTCAAGCAGAAAGCCGGCGTTCTTATTGCGAAGTCTTGTTAACTAGTGTAATAACTAAGGGTCACCCCGTATTCACCGTGTATGATCGCCCGACGCTGAAACCCACTATATCTGCGCACCCTACAATGGCCATGCCGGATATATAGTGTTTTTAGCAGACGGGAAAAGCGCACAGGCCAACTGGCTAGCACATTATTCCCCGCAATAATGTTGCGTTCATCCCAAAATCAGCTAATATTCTTGACGGACAAGGCGTTATTCGTGATTTATTACGCATTACGTCACATTTGTTTAACTTCTGACCCAAAACAATTTTCCTGGAAGGGGGGAACCCGATGAAACACACACGGATTATCACCGCCGCTTCCGTTGCCTTGCTGGTTGCCATGACTGGCGCCTGCTCCAACAACAAGGCAACGACTTCAGCCGCCAGCGCTTCCGCTGCGGAAAAGGAGTACGAAGCAAAACTCCGCGCTCTGCAAGAGCGTGAAGCCGCTCTGGCATCCAAGGAGTCTTCACTGCAGGCTCAGCAAAGCGCCGCAAGCGCTGCCACTCAGGCAGCACCCGAGCCAGTCGCAATGGCCGGTGACAGCCTGTTGCCACCTAACGCACGCCCTGGCGAATGCTATGCCCGTGTCTGGATTCCACCCAAGTTCCGCACCGTAACCGAAAAGGTTCTGGCCAAGGCTGAAGGCGAGAAGCTGGAAATCATTCCCGCCAAATACGAGTGGACGACCGAGAAGGTTCTGGTCAGCGAGCCCGGCGAAAGAATGGTTTCCACGCCACCCAAGTACAAGACCATTACCGAAAAAATCAAGGTTCGTGACGGTGAGACTTTCTGGACCTTCAGCACCAACGGCCCACGTGCAGCCCACTCGCTCAGCGCGAAACTGGCTGACGATCGCAGACTGGCCTCGGCAAAAGCCGGTGGCGCCAATCTCGACGGCGCTTCGGTCGGTTCCTGCTTTGCGGAATACTACATTCCTGCCAAGTATGGTACACAGACTGAAAAGGTCCAGGTCAAAGAAGCTGGTACACGTATCGAAGTTATCCCAGCCAAATACGGTACAGTGACTGAGAAGGTCTTGGTTCGCGAGGCATCCGAAAAGGTTGTCAAGATCCCCGCCAAGTACAAGAACGTAACCGAGAAGGTTCTGGTTCGCCCAGCCTATACCACTTGGAAAGTCTCTGAGTGTTCCGGTGGCGCTTGTCTGCCGGGTCAAGTACCTGGTCGTGTCGCCGGCTCCAAGGAGCGTATCGACGTAGCAACTGGTGAGGTCATGTGTCTGGTCGAGATTCCGGCTCAGTACCGCACCATCACCAAGCGTGTCATGGTTTCTCCTCCAACCACTAAGCGGATCAGCATTCCGGCAGAGTACAAGACTGTCACCATCCGCAAGATGATCACGCCTCCCCAGGAGCGTACCGTCGAGATTCCGGCACAGTTCAAGACTGTTACCAAGAAGGTCAAAATCTCTGATGCAGAGACTTACTGGTGCCCAGTCGGAACCAATGGCAAGAGCTGCAAGGCACCTTCTGGCAAAGTTGGCCAGGCAACTGGCGACGCACTCTGCCTGCTGGCCAAGCCTGAGCAGTACAAGACCATTACCAAGCGTGTACTGGCCGAGCCTGCGAAGACACAACGCATCACCATCCCTGCGAAGTACAAGACTGTGAAGGTTCGCAAGCTGGTATCGCCTCCGCAAGAGAAGCGTATCGCCATCCCTGCTTCTTACCAGACTGTCTCTCGCACCGAGAAAGTATCTGACGGTCACATGCAGTGGATGCCTGTTCTTTGCCAGGTCAACATGACCAAAGCCAAGATCAAGGAAATCCAGACAGCGCTGAAGAAGGCCGGTTACTACCGTGGCCCGATCGACGGCATTGTCGCTTCCCAGACTATCAGCGCCATGCGCAAGTTCCAGGATGCGAAAGGCCTGACCCCGACACGTTACCTCACTTTGGAAACTGTCCGGGCGCTGGGTGTTAGCGTCAACTGATATCTGAATTCACGTCAGATATAAAAAAGGGTCGCTTCGGCGACCCTTTTTTTATGCTTGACGTTTTTGCAAGCTCAGCGCGCAAACACCTTACGCAACAGCTCTGTGGTCCGTTTCGCCGGATCACGCCGGATCGCCTGCTCCTCCTGGGCGAGGTAGAGAAAAATGCCATCCATCGCCTTGCCAACCACGTATGACGACAAGTCGGTTTTGAGATCAGGCAGCATGCCGGCAACCGGTCCAAGCCCTGTAACGACGCTGTCATATGTTTGTACGGCACCAACCTGAGCCATGGCTGAATCCACAATCGGCTTCATTTCAACGCCGAGCTTGCCTGATGTCTTGTCGCGAAAATAACGCGTTGCCGCATCGTCAGGCCCATTCAGGATCGAACGCGCATCATCGAGCGTCATCTGCGAAATGGCATCGACCAGCAACGCCTTGGCTTTCGGTGTTGCAGCTTCCGCTGCGGCATTTAGCCGGTTCTCCAGATCAGTGAACTTGCTGTCCAGGCCCACTTTTGCGGCGATCTTCTTTGCCTTGCGAAGATTTTCGGGCAATGGAATATGCACCTTCGGATCAAGCTTGAAGCCGTTGGGGCGCCCCAGTTTGCCAACCACATTCTCAGCACCAACCCTGAGCGCCTCCTTCAATCCGGCAGCAATCTCGCCTGTGCCAAGCGCCCCACTGACGGCGCCTGACTGGCTCGCCTGACGTGCGACCTGTATGGCCTGGTCCATAATTTTTGGGTTGCCTTCACAGGAAACCACGCCGAGGCTGACCGCTACCGCCACCAGCACCTTCCAGTTGTTCATCACTCATCACTCCTTCTGTTGAACGGATATAAATCTGTAGCCACTATAGCGCGGAAAGCCAGCGTCGCGGCAGTGCCTACATTTGCAATCGGATAAGCACTGGCCGATGATCCACGCAGCCCATGGACAAGGAACCAAGGAATGGCCACCCGCTTACTATTCGTCCTGTTGTCATGCTTGCTCACCCTCCCAGCATGGGGTGCGCCACTGGATGGCCGAATCACATCACCGTCACCGGATAGCA
>CAZQXF010000073.1:0-1532 GCA_964596975.1 uncultured Thiotrichales bacterium
AGCATGCCAACCATTGGTGGAATGGTGAGCACTTGGTCAGCGCTCACTCTGCGGAGCTGTATCAGCCATACCGCTCCAGCAACAACGCAAACATCGCCCTCACCCCCATCGCCTCGCCACCTTCAGGCCGCCCGGGCGAACTGCTGGTGTTCCAGGCCATCATGTCAAAATGCAGCCAGTCGATCCCCTCTTCGACAAAACGCTGCAAAAACAGCGCAGCAACGATGGCGCCCGCATACGGGCTGGAAGCGCAATTCACCAGATCGGCGAAGCGACTCTTCAACATGCTGTTGTAAGGCTGATGCAGCGGCAAGCGCCAGACCGGGTCGCCTTTCTGCGCCGAACGTGCTGCGAGGCTCGCCGCCAGCTCGTCACTGGTACTGAAGAATGCAGCGATACCGGTGCCAACCGCCGAGCGGGCAGAACCCGTCAATGTCGCAAAGTCGATCAGCAGATCAGGCTTGTCGTCACAGGCATCGGCCAGTGCATCGCAGAGCACCAGGCGGCCTTCCGCATCGGTATTGTCCACCTCGACCGTCAGCCCCTTGCGCGTCGTCACCACATCGCCCGGACGAAAGGCATCACCCGACACCGCATTGTCTACTGCCGGCACCAGCACACGAAGGCGCACTGGCAGCTTGTAGGCCATCACCATCGCCGCCAGGCCAAGCACATGCGCTGCACCGCCCATGTCCTTCTGCATCAGGCGCATCGCATTGGATGGCTTCAAGTCGAGTCCACCGGTGTCAAAACAGACGCCTTTGCCCACCAGCACCAGCAACGGATCATCTGCCCGGCCCCAGCACAGCTCAATCAGGCGCGGCGCATGCACACTGGCGCGGCCAACCATGTGAATGGTCGGATAGTTGTGCTCCAGCAGCGCATCGCCAACGATCTCGCTATAATCAGCATCGAAGCGCCCGGCAAGGGTCGCGGCAGCGGCCGCAAGATCTGCCGGCATCATGTCGTTGGGCGCGGTGTTGATCAGATCACGTACCAGATAGAGCGCCTCGACCTCGCTGGCCAGCAACTCTGCGTCCCCGCCGACCACCAACTTAGGTGGCGCTGCCGAATCATCCGCCTGACGATAGCGACTGAAGCGGTAACTGGCCAGCGCCCAGCCCACCGCCATTTCATGGCGCAACGCCGGTGCCCAGTCGCCATCGAGTGCATAATCTGCTGCTGGCAACGATTCCGCCGCTTTGCACAACGTCCAGGTGTCGACCGGGTCCTGACCGCAGCCGATCAACACCCGCTCGGTCTTACCATCCGCAGCTGGGACCTCACACACCTCACCGGCATCAGCCTTGAAGCCACGTGTCTCAACCCAGCGTTTCGCCGGCGGGCTCAATCCATCGATCACGGCCGGTAAATCATCAGGCGAGACAATAGATAACGGAACGGCAGAGTCACTGGTGGTTACGAAACAGTCGGGTAGTGGCAAGGTGTTCTCCTTTGGTTGTTGGATAGGGGTGGTTTGCCGGCGAGACGCCGGCGGTCCCAGGTAAAGCCGGCGGGACGCCAGCGCTCCC
>CAZQXF010000073.1:1632-4299 GCA_964596975.1 uncultured Thiotrichales bacterium
CGGTCCCAGGTAAAGCCGGCGGGACGCCAGCGCTCCCAGAGGAACTGCTATGATATACCGCCTTTTCGACGGATCACCATATGACGCTGGCGCTGCAAATTTCTCAACTCTGCAAGACCTATCGTGGCGGCTTCGAAGCACTGAAAGGCATCGATCTCGATGTGCACGAGGGTGATTTCTTCGCTCTGCTCGGCCCGAATGGCGCTGGCAAATCCACGACGATCGGTATTATGACCTCCCTGGTGAAAAAGACGTCGGGAACGGTGAAGATTTTTGGCTACGACATCGACCGCGAACCCTCACTGGCGAAACAGCAAATCGGGCTGGTGCCACAGGAATTCAATTTCAATCAGTTCGAGCCGGTGGAGGAGATTCTGATCAATCAGGCCGGCTACTACGGTATTGGCCGCAAGGCGGCCAAGTCCACTGTCGAATATTTCCTGCGCAAGCTGGGGCTATGGGAAAAGCGCCGTAACCAGGCACGCTCGCTGTCCGGCGGCATGAAGCGACGCCTGATGATCGCCCGGGCCATGGTGCATGAGCCGCGCATGCTGATTCTCGACGAGCCGACTGCGGGCGTGGATATCGAGGTGCGCCGCTCGATGTGGGCCTTCATGCAGGAGATCAATGCCAACGGTACAACCATTATCCTGACGACCCACTATCTTGAAGAAGCCGAGAACCTCTGCCGCAACATCGCCATCATCGACCACGGCAAGATCATCGAAAACACCAGCATGAAAACTTTGCTGAGCCAGCTCGACCGCGAAGTCTTCATACTCGATCTGCGCAAACCGATTCCGTCACCGCCGCATATCGAGGGCATGGGCGTCGTCATGCGTGACGACCACACACTGGAAATCACCGTCAGCCGCGAAGCCTCCCTGAACGAGGTATTCCGGCGGCTGGATCAGGAAGGCATCGAAGTCAGCAGCCTGCGTAACAAGCACAACCGCCTGGAAGAGCTGTTCCTCGATCTGGTCGGCGAAGGGGCAGCCGCATGACCAGCCGCGAAAAGTTCGTCGCCTACTTCACCATCGTCTCGAAAGAGTTTCTGCGCTTCGTACGCATCTGGCCCCAGACGATCCTGCCGCCGGCCATCACCACCGGGCTGTACATCATTATCTTTGGCGGCCTGATCGGGCCGAGAATTGGCGAGATGGAGGGCTTCAGCTACATGGACTTCATCATCCCGGGCCTGATCATGATGACGATCATCACCAACGCCTATGCCAACGTCGTGTCGTCGTTCTACCTCGCCAAGTTCTCCCACAGCATCGAGGAGATGCTGGTGTCACCGCTGCCGAACTACATTATTCTGCTCGGCTACGTCAGCGGCGGGGTGGCACGCGGCCTGGTAGTCGGCAGCATCGTGTTGCTCGTCTCTGCGCTGTTTTCCGAACTGCATGTGCATAGCATTACCGTCGCCATCGGCATTACCGTGCTGACCGCGGTACTGTTTGCATTGGCGGGATTGATCAATGCCGTGTTTGCCAACAGCTTCGATGATATTTCCATCATTCCCACCTTCGTGCTGACGCCGCTGACCTATCTTGGCGGCATCTTCTACTCGATCTCGATGCTGCCCGAATTCTGGCAGGGCGTGTCGAAGCTGAACCCCGTGCTGTACATGATCAACGCCTTTCGCTATGCCATGCTCGGCGTCTCCGATATTCCACTGCAAGTGTCGTTCGCCATCATTGCGGGATTTATCGTGGTGCTGTTCGCGGTGGCGCTGTGGCTGCTGAACAATGGCAAGGGCATCCGCGCCTGACGCGTTCGTCACACCACCACAAACGGGTTGACGATCATCAGGTCACCCAGTTTCTGACCATGCTGCATGTCTTCCGAATAAAGTATGCGGCAGGCGGTTTTCTGTGCCATTCGAATAATCAGCGAATCCCAGAACGAGAAACCATGCGTGGTATGCAGATTGATTGCGTGGAGGACATCCTCGTGTTCAATGCTGGCAACAGACAATCCTGCAAACAGCTCGATTTTCCGCCTCACAACTTCAACCGGCACACCAAGTTTGCGTGTTGCCGCGACAAAATACTCTTGCAGCACCTGAGTTGAGATAACCGCATTGCCTTCTTTCCAGCACGACTCCATCAAATCGATGCTGATCTGCTGTTTTTCCAGCGCTGCCGAGTCATCTCGATAGACCAGAATATTCGTATCGAAAAAGCTACGTCCTTTCATGCAACTCATCGCGATCGAACTTCCAACCATCGGAGCTGCCTTTACCATCCAGCGCGCGCAGTTCGTCCAGGTCAGCTTCGAGACATTGTTTCCGGGTGAGTCTTTCCAGATCCTCACGAATCAACTGATTCAGACTTTTCCCCATGGCTTGCGCGATTCGGCGCGCTTCCTTGACGGTTTCATCATCAATAGACAGGGTTATATTCATACCAGACAGCTGCGTTACACATAATATGTGTCAATAGTACCCCGCTCCCAGAAAGCGTCAAGCTGATAAGGCTGGCGCTGAAAACGCTCCCAACGCCACGAGATCTACCCTGGCAGCTTCTAAGCACTGCAACACCTGGCATCTATACCCGGGTCACAGGAGATTACCTGTGCTTGAGTTTCCGCGGTTCCGCCCTCACTAATCTGACATTCAACAGCAATCATCAAAGATCCGTGATCATGTATCGCGGCGATGGT
>CAZQXF010000073.1:4399-9704 GCA_964596975.1 uncultured Thiotrichales bacterium
TCTGACATTCAACAGCAATCATCAAAGATCCGTGATCATGTATCGCGGCGATGGTTTGCGATGGTGTTGCACTGACACCCCGCTTGCGGGTTACGATGAGTGGCCATGCACCCTTCGTCCTACGACATTCTTCGCCCTGATCTCCCCGTCGAATTGCGGGATCTGTTTCGGCTGGCGCTGGATTTGCGCTGGTCGTGGAGCCATGTCGCTGATGAGTTATGGCGACGCATCGACGCCCGCCTGTGGAACAAGACGCAAAATCCCTGGTTGATCCTGCAGACGGTGAGCCGCGCCCGCCTGTGGGAACTGGCCGAGGACGATGAATTTCTCGAACTGCTGCAGCGCTTGCGCCAGGAACAATTGCAGAGCCAGCAGAGCGCTGGCTGGCTAGGCAAAGAGGACGAGAACCTCCCATCACCCAAAGTGGCCTACTTCAGCATGGAGTTTGGCATTTCAGAGGCATTGCCAATCTATTCGGGTGGTCTGGGCGTACTCGCCGGCGACTATCTGAAAACCTGTAGCCACGCAGGCCTGGAAGTGACCGGGATGGGCATGCTCTACCAGCAGGGCTATTTTCGCCAGGGTCTCGATAATGACGGCAACCAGCTCGCCTTTTACCCCTACAACGACCCCACCCAGCTGCCCGTCGTACCCGCACGGGACGCTGACGGTGAATGGGTCCATGTCACCATCGAACTGCCAGGCCGGGACTTGCAGCTACGACTCTGGCGGGCGCAGATTGGCCGCCTTTCCCTCTACCTGCTCGACAGCAACAGCCCGCTCAACCTGCCACCAGATCGCGGCATCACGGCGGAACTCTATGGCGGCGGCCAGGAGATGCGCATCCAGCAAGAACTGGTACTTGGCATTGGCGGCGTTCGTGCGTTGCGTGCATTGGGCATCAGCGCCGATGTATTTCACCTCAACGAAGGACACGCCGCTTTTGCCCTGCTCGAAAGAGCGCGTCAGTTCATGCACGACCACCGTAACCCTTTTCCTGTGGCACTGGCCGCCACACGCGCCGGCAACCTGTTCACCACCCACACGCCGGTCGAGGCGGGCTTCGATCGTTTTCCGCCTGAGCTGTTCTGCCGCTACCTGAAACCCTGGGCCGCTCGTGCCGGTATCGTTTGCGAGGATTTGTTACCGCTGGGCCATTGCCCGGGGGAAACCGATTCTGCCCCCTTCAACATGGCTGTGCTCGCCAGCCGCGGCAGCCTGGCCATCAACGCGGTCAGCCAGCTGCATCGCCGCGTCAGCCAGCAATTGTTCGCATCCCTCTATCCACGCTGGCCGCTCACGGAAGTGCCAATCGGCCACGTGACCAACGGCGTCCACACCCCGACCTGGGATTCGGAACATGCCGATGCGCTGTGGACCCGCGCCTGTGGCAAGGAACGCTGGCGGCGCAGCCACGAGCATCTCGAAGCCCGGATGCTTGAACTGAGCGACGGGGCACTGTGGTCGCTACGCAGCGACAACCGGGCCAGCCTGATCGACTGGATTCGTCAGTACCGTTTCCAGCAAACCTCCTGTGGCTGTGGCGATGGGCAGATCGTCCCCGACCAGTTGCTCGATCCGAACACGCTGACGATCGGCTTCGCGCGACGCTTCGCCAGCTACAAGCGCCCCAATCTGCGGCTGCACGACCCGCAAAGGCTGGTCCGCCTGCTGACCCACCACGAGTATCCGGTGCAACTGCTGATCTCTGGCAAGGCGCATCCCAACGATACCGAAGGTCAGGCCATGCTGCGGCAATGGATTCACTTCATCCGTGACCATGGCCTGGAGCGCCGGGTGCTGTTCATCCTCGACTACGACCTCAATGTCGCCCGGCGCCTCGTGCAGGGGGTCGACCTGTGGCTCAACACGCCGCGCCGCCCCTGGGAAGCGAGTGGCACCAGTGGCATGAAGGTGCTAGTCAATGGCGGCATCAATCTCTCGACACTCGACGGCTGGTGGGCTGAAGCGTGGACGCCGGAAACAGGCTTTCGCATCGGCGATGGCGAGATCCACGGCCCCGAGCTGGATGCCGCCGACGCCGAACGGCTGTTCGACATTCTGGAAAGCGAAGTCATTCCCGAATTCTACGCACGCAACGACGCCGGTATCCCCACGCACTGGGTAGCGCGCATTCGCCAGAGCATGGCCAGACTGACCCCCCAGTTCTCCGCCAATCGAATGGTGGCCGAATACTATCGCCGCTACTATCTGCCGCTGAACGATCAGTGGCATCAGCGCATCGTCCACGACAGCGCGGTGGCGCGCGATATTCTTGGCTGGCGACTGCGCACCGAAAAACACTGGGATAGTGTGCATGTCGGCCCCATCCTCATTGAGGAGACCAAAGAACATCGACATTTTTCCGTTCACGTCTATCTTGGCGAACTCGAAGAAGACGATGTTCAGGTACAACTCTATGCCGATCCGTTGCCTGGTGAATCTGACCCGACCATACTGCCGATGCAGCGGGACCAAACACTCAGCGGGGCGGTGCATGGCTATCGCTACACCCTCGCGACCGATCTTTCCCGACCGGCCAGTGACTACACGCCACGCATCGTTCCCTGGCATCCTCAGGCCCAGGTACCGCTGGAAAACAGCCTGATTTGCTGGGCAGCACCAACCTGAATCAACGCGAGAGCCTGACAATGACAAACAACACCGCAGAAAAAGTGACAAGCGGGCACCTCGTCGATGGCCTCAGCACCGCCGAAGCCAAGGCCCGACTGAAAAAATATGGCCCCAACAAGATCGAGGCAAAAGAAAAAACCTGGCTGCAACGGCTGGTTGCACGTTTCTGGGGACCGATTCCCTGGATGATCGAAGCGGCGGCAGTGCTGTCGGCATCGGTACAGCGCTGGGAAGATTTCTCGATCATCATCGTCATGCTGCTGGTGAATGCACTGGTGGATTTCTATCAGGAATCCAGAGCCCTCAATGCCATCGAGGTACTGAAGAACAAGCTGGCGCTGAAGACGCTGGTACGCCGCAATGGCCACTGGGTACAGCTCGACGCCGCCGAACTGGTGCCTGGCGACATCATCAAGCTGAAGATCGGCGACATCGTTCCCGCAGATGTCAAGCTGCTGGGCGATGGCGACTTTCTCCAGCTCGACCAATCCGCACTCACCGGCGAATCCCTGCCCGTCAACCGCAAACCGGGGCAGGACGCCTATGCCAATACGGTCGTCAAACAGGGAGAAATGGTCGCAATGGTGACCGCAACCGGTCTGCGTACCCGCTTCGGCAAGACCGTCGGCCTGGTGGCACGCGCAGAAATGCAGGCACGCAGCCATTTTCGTCAGATGGTCATCAGAGTCGGCGATTTCCTGATTCTGGTGACATTGGCCGTCATCGCCATCATTGTGTTGCTGGGCATTTCGCGTGACGAAAGCCTATCCGAACTGCTGATTTTCTCGCTGGTTTTGACCATTTCTGCCATTCCCGTCGCCATGCCGGCCGTACTGACCGTGACAATGGCAATCGGTGCCATGGCGCTGGCGAAAAAACAGGCCATCGTCAGTCGCCTCGATGCCATCGAAGAGCTGGCCGGCATGGACATTCTGTGCTCGGACAAGACCGGCACCCTGACCCAAAACCGAATGACAACGGCAGACCCCTGGGTGCAGTCGGGGCACGACGCCACCGATCTCTATTTCTATGCGGCACTGGCCAGCAGGCAAATCAACCACGACCCGATCGAACAACCCATTTTTGCCAATGCCAAAAAACTGGGTCTGGAAGAAAAACTACAGCAATACCAGCTGTTGCGGTTCCAACCCTTCGACCCGGTCAGTAAACGCACCGAGGCGCTGGTGGAAACGCCTTCGGGCGAGCGCCTGGTCGTCACCAAGGGCGCCCCACAAGTCATTATCGGCCTGTGTCATCACGACGATTTCGATCCGCGTGAAGCACAGCGCCAGGTCGAGGCATTTGCCGAACACGGCTTCCGCACCCTGGGTGTCGCCTATCGTGCCGAGAATGAGAAGGCATTTCATTTCGTGGGATTGATTCCGTTGTTCGATCCACCGCGTGAAGATTCCCGCATGACCATCGCGGCGCTGAAAAAGCAGGGCGTCGAAGTAAAGATGATCACTGGCGACAACCAGGCGGTGGCGCGTTATATCGCCGGTCTGCTCGATATCGGCGACAACATCGAAAACGTCCGCGAGCTGATGGGCGAAAGCACCGAAGAATACGTGATGCTGGCGCGTGTCATTTCCAAGGCACTGCTCAAAACCTTACAGAGCGATGTTTCGGACCAGGTCGTGAAACAAAAAGTCGACCAGATCGTTGCACTGGTGAAAAAGGAGCTGGAGACCACCGAGCTGCCACCAGGCACCGTGAAAAAACACGAATCGGAAATCATTGCCCAGATCGAAAAAGCGCATGGCTTCGCGCAGGTTTACCCCGAAGACAAGTATTTCGTTGTGGATGAACTGCAAAAGGCGGGGCATATCGTCGGTATGACCGGGGATGGCGTCAACGATGCACCGGCACTGAAAAAAGCCGATGCCGGGATCGCCGTCAGCGGTGCCACCGACGCGGCCCGCGCCGCCGCTGACATCGTACTCACCGCACCCGGTCTGCATGTCATTCTCGATGCCGTGCGCCAGGCACGGATCACCTTCGAGCGAATGCAAAGCTATACCATCTTTCGCATTGCCGAAACCATCCGCATTGTCTTGTTCATGGGGCTCGCCATCGGCGTGTTTCAGTTCTATCCCGTCACGGCCACGATGATCATCGTGCTCGCGCTGCTCAACGACATCCCCATTCTCACCATTGCCTACGACAATACCCGTGTACGCCAGAACCCGGTACGCTGGGCCATGGACGAGGTGCTGGTCATGGCCGGCTGGCTGGGCATCGCTGGTGTGCTGTCGTCGTTTCTGCTGTTCTGGCTTACGATGGTCTATCTGGCGCTGCCGCTGGATGTCGTCCAGTCGCTCTTTTTCGCCAAGCTGGTCGTCGCCGGCCATGGCACGATCTACAACACCCGCATCGACGACTGGTTTTTCCGCCGCCCCTACCCATCACTGATACTTTTCTCGGCGACCTTCTCCAGCCGCGTCGCCGGCACCATCATCGCTGTCTACGGCTTTGGCCTGATGACGCCCATTGGCTGGGAGTGGGCCGGTTTCATGTGGGCCTACGCGCTGGCCTGGTTCGTGTTCAACGACGCGGTGAAGATGGCCGTGCTGCGCTACTACCGCAGGAAAAAAGGTGTGGTGATGATCTGAATGACTTGGAAGCCGACTCGGCAGCCCTCCGGCTTTCCAGATGCACCGCCAAGTGATAA
>CAZQXF010000074.1:0-9644 GCA_964596975.1 uncultured Thiotrichales bacterium
GTGAGGTAGAGCTTGGCGGGTACGGAGAGGGCGAGGCCGCTGACGATGAGGCCGGTGATGATGAGGATGCCGGTGATGCCTTGGTGGGTGGCGATTTTGGTGAAGATGGCGAGGCTGAGTCCGGCGGCGGCGAGCAGTGCGCCGATGATGATCAGCGAGACCATCACGTTGCGGGTGGTGTGGCCGGGTTCAGGCAGGGGCATCGTGGTTCTCCAGCGGTTTGAGCAGTTCGTTGAGGTCGTCAGCGGTGAGTTTGGCGACCGGATCTTCGCTCTCACCCTGCTTGGCGTAGATGGAGTTGGCGAGTAGCTGCTTTTTCTGTTGCAGCGCGAGGATTTTGTCTTCGACCGAGTCTTCGGTGATCAGTTTGTAGACGAATACCGCCTTTTTCTGGCCAATGCGGTGGGCGCGGTCCGTGGCTTGGTTTTCGACCGCCGGGTTCCACCATGGATCGTAGTGGATGACGGTATCGGCGGCGGTGAGGTTGAGACCAACGCCGCCGGCTTTCAGGCTGATCAGAAAAATCGGTACGTCTTCATCCTGAAAACGGCTGATGACGGCGTCGCGCTTGCGTGTCTGGCCGGTCAGTTTGCAGTAGTCGATCTTCGCCGCCTTGAGTTCTTTTTCGATGATGGTGAGCATCGACGTGAACTGTGAAAAGAGCAGTATCCGGCGGCCTTCCTCGATCATTTCCGGCAACATTTGCATCAGCAGTTCCAGCTTGGCGCTTTTGTTCACGTTTTTTGCCTGTGGCAGCCGCACCAGCCGGGGATCGCAGCAGACCTGGCGCAGTTTCAGCAGGGCGTCGAGAATCATTATCTGGCTGCGGGCGAAGCCTTTGCGCTGTATTTCGTCTCGCACCTTTTTGTCCATCGCCATGCGGATCGACTCGTAGAGATCGCGTTGTCGGCCTTCCAGCGCCACACTGCGGATGATTTCGGTTTTTTCCGGCAGTTCCGCTGCCACCTCAGCCTTGGTGCGGCGCAGCATGAACGGGGCGATGCGCTTGCGCAGTTGTTCGCGGCGCAAGCCGTCCCCGCCTTTTTCGATCGGGTTGCGGAAAATGCGATTGAAGCGCTCCAGCGGGCCGAGATAGCCGGGCATCAGAAAATGGAACATCGACCAGATCTCGCCGAGGTGGTTCTCCAGTGGCGTGCCGGTGAGGCAGAGGTGGTGTTTGCCATTGAGTTCGAATACCACCTGAGTCGTCTGCGCCTTGGGATTTTTGATTGCCTGGGCTTCGTCGAGCACGATCAGATGGAATTCGTGCTCCAGCAGCACTTGCTTGTCGCGGCGCAGTAGCGGGTAGGTGGTCAATACGATATCGACCTGATCGATCAGATGAAAGTTGTGGCGGCGGTCGGGGCCATGCAGCACCAGTACATCCAGATCCGGCGTGAAGTTTTCCGCTTCTCGCCGCCAGTTCCCCATTAGACTGGTGGGGGCGACGATCAATGCGGGCTGCTGCATCCGGCCGCTCTGTTTTTCCAGCTGAATATGCGCCAGCGTTTGGACTGTTTTGCCCAGCCCCATGTCGTCGGCGAGGATGCCGGAAAAGTTGAATTCGCGCAGGAATTGCAGCCAGCTCAGCCCTTGTAACTGGTAAGCGCGGAGCGTCGCATTGAATCCTTCTGGCGGGGCGACGGTTTCGATGCCGCTGAAGTCTTGCAGTTTCTGACTCAGCTCGCGCAATTCATCAGCGCCACGCCAGCGCAGACCTGGGTCGTTCAGCAGGTCGCTGATCTGCACGCTTTGATAGCGTGAGAGCTGGAGGTTGCCATCCTTGTCCAGTGGTTCACGGTCGTAGAGTTCGACCAGTGTTTCGAAGATTGGTCGGATCCGTTCCGATGGAATTTTCAACCAGCGGTCATCGTCGAGCGGCAGCAGAAAATGTGGATGGGTATCGAGCATCTCGCGCAGGTCATCGCTGCTGCGGGCCTTGGCGAGAATCTCGACCAGGACCGGCAGCAGGTTGACGCGCTGGCCATCGACATCGACGCCCAGAGTCAGCGTAAACCACTGGGTGCCGCTGGTTTCGAGTTCGGCGTCCCAGTCGTCGGTTTCGGTAAAGCTGAGGTTGAAGGCGTCGGTGTGTTCGATCTCCCAGCCCTGCGCTTCCAGCTCCGGCAAGTCATGTTCGAGGAACTCGTGCCAATGCAGCGCAGTCTGTGCCGGGTCGAGAACGGGGAAGCCCCAGTCGAAACCGGATTCTCCCTTGTCGTCGAGCAGTTGCCTCAGTCCTGCCTGAACCAGCTGGTACATGGCCCGGGTTTCGGCTTCGGCATCGCGCTCGATACGGTAGACGGTGTCGCCGTCGACGACTTGCGCAATCGCATGAGCCGTTGGTTGTGTCAGTAACGCCGGGCCATAGCGAAAGCGCAGCCGGGCACAGTGTATGGGGCGGCTGTTGACCGGCGTGATGGTTTCCAGAAACAGGCAGGGAACGGGCTCGGTGCCGGTGATGTCGATTTTTTCGATATTGAGTTCGACCGGCGGTTCGAGATCATATTCCGGGGTTTCCAGCATCAGGCGGCGGCTGACGGCTTCGGCCTGCTCTTGGGGAATAGGCGGCGCGTCTAGCAGCACTTCCAGTTGTTGTGGGGTGATGCTGGGGTGTTCTATCGGGCCGGCGATATGGTCGATGATGTCGAAGTACCAGAACATGCCGACCCGAAACAGTCGGTCGGCGGGTGGATCCACCTCAAAGTCGAGTTCATGGCCTTCGGCGGTGGAATTCCAGTGGAACTCGATACGCCGTGGCGTGCCCAGTTGAAGTGGCTCCTCGCCAATCTTTTCCCAATAGCAGCGACCGGTGAGGATCATTTTTTGCAAGGCGAGTTCGCCAATGTCGCCTTTCAGTGAGTGATTGCTGCTGTAGTCGGTATAGTAAAACGTGTTGTCATCGACCAGCAGCCGTGCGATTTCCTTGTCCGATGGCTGGGCAAACTCATTGGCATAGTAGCTGTTGAGTATGTGTTCCAGCGAGAGACTGGCGGGTTTGCCAAAACCGCCTTTCTTCAATAGTCGCACCTTGAATGTGGCGACTTGCAGGCCTGTCTGGTCGCGGCTGCCGGGGTCTTCTGAGAGTACGTAGATCAGGCGATAGGGAACATAGTCGGGATAGCGCTCGACGGCTGTGCCGCTACCGCTATGTGATGCGGACTTGAGTTTTTCCAGCCAGCCATCGACATGATTTTTCGTGGATGCCGCCGGTACTGTCCGCTCGCGGTAGTCGATGAGATCGAGCAGCGCTGCCGCCACGTGTTTGCAGTCGTAGCCGACCGGGCAACTGCACTCACCATCGATTTCGATACCGCCCTTTGGGGTTTCACGTAACTCGATATGCTGGCGATAGATGTGGGGGCCGCTGCCACGCACCATGGCCGAAATGACTTCGATGCGTGGGTCTGGCGAGTCGATTTCGACGCACTCGAGGACGCGGCCATCTTGCCAGTAGGCCAGTCCGCGCTTGAAACTGGTTGCCCCGCAGGCGCTCTTGATGTGGCGCCGGGTAAGACGGTTTGAGATCATGGCTTTTCTATCGGTTACAGGACCGGATAGTTTACGGATTTTTCCCCTGCTTGGCTTGATAAAATCGGGGGAGCAGGGAATTCTCAGGGCTGGCCTGGTTCATCAGTGCCGAGAGATATCCAGCTGGTGACCAATGGGCGTTCTTCGCGTGAAGCGGTAAACTGGGCGCATGACCATATGCAGTACATGAGGAGTCGACGATGGATACCAAAGCACTATTGGAGCAATTGCTGCAATCAGGGCAGACGCTGCTGGACAAGGGGCGGGATATA
The DNA here is from genome assembly GCA_964596975.1 of uncultured Thiotrichales bacterium. Classification (GTDB taxonomy): domain Bacteria; phylum Pseudomonadota; class Gammaproteobacteria; order UWMA-0217; family UWMA-0217; genus JALSHZ01. The sequence goes on from CAZQXF010000074.1 coordinate 3,804, forward strand.
GCCGAAGAAAAGCTGAACATTCCGGCCGAGGGCGAACAACGCGATGCCATGCTCGATGGCATGAAGAAAGGCGCGGTTGCCGCAGGCGCACTGGCGTTATTGCTGGGAACACGCGGAGGACGGGCCGTAACAGGTACCGCGTTGAAGCTTGGCAGCGTTGCCGCGCTAGGCGGGATGGCATGGAAGGCGTATCAGGATTGGGCGCAAGGCAGTGGCCAGGCGCCGGCAGGCAAACCGCTGGATCAGCTTGACGGTGAGGCACTGAACAAGCGTAGTGCGCAAATTATCCGCGCCATGATTGCCGCTGCCAAGGCGGATGGCCATATCGACGAAGAAGAGAAAAAACGCATCGACCAGCAGATTGCCGAGATGAATCTGGTCGATGGCGCCACGGACTTTATTGCCAGCGAGCTCGACAAGCCGCTGAATATCCACGATGTGGTCGAAGGGGTGGACGACCCGGAAGCCGCAGTGGAAATCTACCTCGCTTCGCGGATGGTGGTCGATGTCGACAACATTCCGGAACGGATCTACCTCAAATCATTGGCGCGTGAATTGAAGCTGTCGGACGAGTTGGTGGCGCGGTTGGATAAGGTGGTGCAGAGCAGTTAGCCAATGAGGTTTCGACCATTGAAGATACCTCATTCAATACAACCCAAGGTGAACCCATGACACGTTTTCTGGTCATTTCCGCTGTCGGTGAAGATCGCCCCGGCCTCGTCAATACTTTGTCCGAGTCGATGCTCGAATTGGGCGCGAATATCGATGAAAGCCGCATGGCGCTTCTCGGTGGCGAGTTCGCAATGATTCTGCTGGTGTCCGCAGATGAGACCGTCATCGACAAGCTGCAGGAAGCGCTGCCGCAGATCAGTCAGCAAACCGGCCTGACCATCACCGGCAAGGAGACGACGCCAAGGCCCGAGGGCGAGCGAACGATGCCGTATGAGGTAACTGTCGTGGCGATGGATCAGCCGGGTATCGTGCATTCAGTTACCGATTTCTTTGCTTCACGGGGGATCAATATTCGCGAGTTGAGTACCCGCACCTATGCCGCGGCGCACACGGGGGCGCCGATGTTCTCTATGGAGATGATGGTCGATATTGCGGCAGGGAACCGGTTGTCCCAACTGCGCAATGAATTCGTCGAGTATTGTGATGATCAGCTGATCGACGCGATGATCGAGCCGGTTGCCGGATGAGTGATCTGTCACTGCCGCCGGAAACTGTCGACGCGTCGGGAAAAGTCTGGCCTGACGCTGCTTACTGGCGACAGATCGAGCAGCTCAAGGCAGCGCTCGGCAAGGAGATTTATCTCGCCGAGGTACGTGCCAGTGAGATCAACTTGTCGGTGACCATCGAGAATCGTGCGTTCGAGTTGCTCGACGTGATTGAATTCCCGCGCCCCGATCCGGCACGCGGCATCTTTCCGCATCTACTACTGCTGGACGATGGTCGTGGTATCAATATGGGGCAGATCGCCAGGGTGTCTTTCGGCAGACCCTTCCAGCCAGCCGATGAAGACATTCTCTATCAGGACGAAAACCTGCTGGAAACCTTGCTGTATTGCGAGCGGAGCCTGAGCCGGGACAAGGTTGCGGCGATTTCCAGACAATCCCTCGGCGCGATACTGGCTGGCGCGAAGGCGCAAACAGCACCCGAGCTTGATGGCGCCGGCTCCAATGGGTTGCCGGACGTGACGGATCAGACGTCAGTCGAGTGATATTGCCAGGCCGGGTTCCCGGCCTGGCATAGGGTTATTTTCCGTGCTTGAAAGCCTTGTCGCAGGCTTCGCCATAGGCATCATCGCCTTTACGATCCCACGCCATGGTTTGCAGACCGACGACTTTCTTGCCGTCGGTGTCCAGGGCGACGCTTCCGCACAATGGATCGCTGACAGGCACCATATAGGTGACCTGTGATGCATCTTCTCTCATGGGTTTGCTGACGCCATATTCGCGCTTGAGATAGTTGCTGACGTCGCTGATATTTTTGCCATAGAACTTTTCCATGCTTTCGGCCATTTTGATGGCGACCTGATCTTCGGACATTCCGGCTGAGAGGAGGGGAGCTGACGACAGCGTAGTGATGAGGGTGCTGCAGGCGATAAGTACGAGTCTGTTCATAATCAATGACCTGATAATCCTAGTATATCTATATAATCTAAATAGTTAAGACTTGTAGTGCAAGTTGAGTGTTCGGTGATGCGCGTATCTTATTGTTAATTCGTGAGGGTAGTCAATCATTGGCAGCGATGACAAATATCAAATAATGTTTCCTTGGGCGGTAGCAAGCTGAAACAATTGGCTGTAACCAAAAGAGGACGCATGACCGACTCGGAATATCCACCCATTCTGGCTGAGTTGCATCGGGACCACCGGGATTTTACCCGAATCATATCGGCGCTCGAAGACGAGTTGCAGAAAATACGGCGTGGTGAATCGGAAAACTGGAAACGGCTGGCGGACAGTTTCGAGTATTTTGAAGCCTACTCGGATCTTGTGCATCACCCACGCGAAGACATTCTCTACTGTTATTGCCGCGATGTTTGCACCACGACGAGACCCGCTTTGGAAGGGTTGGCGCTTGAACATGCGGAAATTGCTGGCAAGACAGCTCGGCTAAGGCGTCAGCTCGATGAGGTTTTTGCCGATGGCATGTTGAACAGGGATATGTTGATCGGTGAAATCGAGGGTTACCTGGCAATGCAAAAGGCGCATATGCGGCGTGAAGAAACAAAGATATTTCCCATGCTGCTCGATACGCTTGGTGAGGCAGACTGGGCGCGTCTATTGCAGTCCAAGGTGTCTGATGTCGACCCGTTGTTCGATGAAGATGCGCGACAGGCCTATGATGCACTCTATCGGAGGATCGTCAGCAGGGAGCCGTAGTCTGCCTCAAGCGTGGCGGGTTGGTAGGTAGTGTCACCAAAGGGAAACAGGCGATGAACCCCGCCGTGGCTGGCCCGGGAAATGCGTGTTAGCCGTCTTCCGGTAACGGGGTCTTGGGTTTGCTCAAGGCCACGCCATTACTTGATGTGGTGTCGAGCGGCGATGGATTACAAATGATTTCCTGGCGATGGCGCTCATAGATCCCCAGCTTGCCGTCGCCATTGAAGTCCAAGCCGTGATAGAGGCGAAGCCCCCCGGCTACGCATCCGCCAGCAGCCAGACTGGTCAGTGTTTCCGCCTGGGACAACGGCTGGGGGAGGCTCTTCTGATGCAGGTTGACGGGAGATCCTTGATCACAAGCAGACAGAAGCGACACGATAGCCGCGCTGAAAACTACTGTTTTGATTCTATTATTCCTGAGGAGTCTCATCATGGTTATTATAGTATCGTCGCCAAGTGGCTGATTCTGCACGAGACGTCACAGCCTTGCTGAGGGGGGTGTTTTCTGCGACTGACGGTTGGGTATCAAGTATAGCCGGATCCGTTGTGACAGGCTAGAAACAATCTGGTGCTTGCCCGGGGGCGTCGGTTTTAGAACCTACTTCCGAGTGGCAACGAAAACGGCGCGTCTAGGTGCTGGATAGCCCTCAATTGTCAGTGTCGGGTCGTCTGGCATCAGAAAGTCTACCAAAGACTCCGATGGCATCCATTCGGTTCGACGCTGCTCATCGGTCGATGTCATCTCATCGTCCACGCAGCGAACATTGGTAAAGCGGCAGCGTTGCAGCCACTGCATCGTGGTGGCAATCGACGGCAAGAACCAGACGTTGCGCATGCGTGCGTAGCGATCCTTTGGCATCAGCGCATAACCTTCCGGCCCTTCGACCACCAGCGTCTCCAGCACCAGTTCACCACCCGGGCGCAGGCAGTCGCGGAGCTGCAAGAGGTGATCGATCGGCGAACGGCGGTGATAGAGCACGCCCATTGAAAACACCGTGTCGAAGGCCTGTAGATTGGGTGGCACTGATTCCAGCGGCAGCGGCAGTACGTCGATTGCTAGCCCAGTGGTAAAGCGTTTCAGGGCCAGAAACTGGAACACGAACAGCATGGCAGGGTCGATACCGATGACGCGGCGTGCCCCCGCACCCAGCATGCGCCAGCAGTGGTAGCCACTGCCGCAGCCGACATCCAGCACCAGCCGATCCTGCAGTGACGAGATATGCGGCATCAGGCGATCCCATTTCCAGTTCGAGCGCCATTCGGTATCGATCTCAATCCCAAACACCGAATACGGCCCCTTCCTCCATGGGGTCAGGTCTTGTAATGACGCATGAAGCGCCTTTTGCTGCGCTGCGGGCAATTCTGCTGCGCTGCCGATCGTGACCACGGCGCTGTCGAGCGAAATCTGCGATGCCGTTTTCTCCGGCAGGTTATGCAAGAGTTGCTTCCAGGCCGGAATGTCACCGTGGTTCGATGGGGAGAAGGCTGCTTCGAGTTGTGCTGGCAGATGTTTTGACCATGGCCGCAGATGGCCTTTTTGCATTGATGCGAGCAGTCCGGCGTATTCGATCACCTGATGGCCACCAGCGCTGCAAAATTGAGACAGGAGAACCAGTGGTGAACCTGGCTGAAGCCACAGTCATGCAGCCGTTCGGTATGCGTCGCCAGGCTTTCGCTGACCAAGAAGTTCTCCAGCGCGCTGCGTTTGCGCGCGATCTCCAGTTCGCTGTAACCGTTGGCGCGTTTGAAATCAAGGTGCAGTGCATCAATGAACTCACGATCGGCAGGTTCGTCGAGATGGATCTTTTCCATCAATACCAGGGCGCCGCCCGGCACCAGTGCATCATGGATTTTTTGTAGCAACGCGGTGCGGTCTTCTACCGGGAGGAACTGGAGAACCAGGTTCATCACCACGAGTGAGGCGGGGTCGAAGGTAATATCCCGAATATCGGCCTGCGTGACTTCTACCGGCACTTGAGCGGGGTGCCGGGCGAGATTTTCGCGGCACTTGCGCACCATCGCTTCGGCATTGTCGATAGCCACAAGCCGTGTGATGGGTGCGTCGATGTGCTGGCGCAGCATCAGTGTCGATGCGCCCAGTGATGCGCCGAGGTCGTACACTGTCGTGTCCGCCTGCGCGAACTTGCGTGCAAACACCGCGAGCATGCCGAGCATGGTTTGATAGCCGGGCACGGAGCGGTTGATCATGTCCTCGAAAACCGCTGTCACCGCTTCGTCGAATGCGAAGCTGCCGGCGTCGGCTGGGGTCTGGCTGAAGAGGGTGTCTGCTGGTCGCCTGTTCACGGTTCGTCCAGAACGGAAAAGCGCCAATTTTACAGCAGGTTTTCTGTTCCTGATATAAGCTGAGTTCGAATCAGTATCGAGTTCGTGATGTTGAGAATCGTGTGGAGACAGTTACAAGGGTTGGCTCGGCGCCGTGGGTTGCGCTGGTTGGTGCTGTTGCTGGCTATCGTTTCCAGCCTGCAATACTTTTCGATCGAGCTGCCGCCCGCTGCGGATGTATCGGCGGAAACTGCGTTGCAGCGGGCGTTCCAGCAGCAGGCATCGGGGGTCTGGGTTGAAACCGAGGCGGTGGTGGTGAAGCGCTTGCGCGATGATCTGCATGGCAGTCGCCATCAGCGCTTTATCGTGCGCAGCCCGGCTGGTCAGAGCCTGCTGGTGTCACACAATATCGATTTGGCAGCCAAGGTTCCGTTGGCAAAAGGGGATCGCATCAAGCTGCGCGGGCGCTACGAGTGGAATGACAAGGGTGGCTTGATTCACTGGACGCATCACGATCCGCAAGGGCGCAGGCAGGGTGGCTGGATCGAGTATGGGGGTAAGACTTATCGTTGAACCCTTGGCGCAGGCGAGTTTGATCTACAGAAACACGCGTCCGTTAGTCAGCTCTTCTTCTGTTGCGGGTCTGACACTGACGATGGTGGCATCCAGA
>CAZQXF010000075.1:0-9599 GCA_964596975.1 uncultured Thiotrichales bacterium
TAAATGACCATTTCCCAACGCAGAGATGGCGCGTTTCAGTGGTGAGCTGAGTAGTGACCTTACTCGTAACCAAAAATCCAGCGTATCAGCGATTGGTCGCGCAGGTTGAAATTGCGTTCACGCTCCGGATGCCACATCAAGCCGCCGACCTGGCGATCGCGCATCAGCGCCGCTTCGACCCAGTTGTCGTTGGTGGTGGCCAGTGAGTAGAGTGAAGGGTGCAACTCGTCGAACGGAATGCCGTATTCGTGATCGGAGTTGACGGTGCGAATGCCCGACCAGCCGATGCCGTCGGGGCCGTTCTGGGCGCGGATCGGGTGTGTCGTTTTGACGTGTACGCGACAGTCGATCTTTGTTAGTTTGCCGCCAGCATGGCGTTGAATCTGTTCCATCCCGCGCGAGACGCCAAATATTGGCAGCTCTTGTTGCAGGAAGTATTCCAGCAGCGCCTGCTCGGTGGCATCACGTCGGCTATTGTCGCCAATATCATTGCCGCCGCTGAGGATCAGGCCGTCGATACCGTGACGAACAACGTAGTCGATGGCGCCTTCCTTACCGAGGTTTGGAATGGGCGTCCAGTTGGCTTCCGGCAACGCGAACTTCATGTAGGCATGCCAGTGATGGGAAAGGGTGTCGCAAGGCTCGTCAGGTTGCTGGGCAAAAACTTCACGCATGGTGATGCCGATATGTTTGCTTCCTTTCGCAGTGGTCATAAGTCAGATCCATCGTTATTGTTGTTGATCAGCCTGCCAATCCGGGCTAAAGGGCACTGTAGGCATTCGCTGCTTGCCGGTACAGGATCGGCTTCAAAGAAAAATCCCAATGATCGCGGGTGACATCAGATTGCGTGATCGATGGGAAATGGCTCACGCAACTGGCCCCGGCGCTGCGTTTCCCCCAGGAGTTTCCGATGGATAGCCAAGTCACACCCATTGCATTGACCAGCCTGCTCTATGTCATCTGTCCAGCGCTGCTGGTTGCACTGTTGCTGGTGCGCTGGTCGCTGGACTGGCGCAAGGCTGTCTACGCGCTGGGGCGAATGCTGGGCCAGTTGCTGCTGGTGGGCTACTTTCTTGCCTGGATTTTCGACAACTCGACCGCCTGGATCGTGCTCGGCATTCTCGCGGTCATGGTCACGGCCTCCAGCTGGATTGCGCTGTCATCGGTGGAGCAAGGGCGCTTGTCGCTTTTCCCTGCGTCGTTCATCGCCATCGTCTCGGGTGGTGGGGTGATGTTGCTGCTGGTGACGCAGGGCGTCCTCGATACGCAGCCTTGGTATTCGCCGCGCCACGTCATCCCGTTGGCGGGCATGATCTTCGCCAATGCCATGAATGCGGTCAGCCTGGCAGCGGAGCGTCTCGCATCCGAGATCGATCATGGCGCGGCCTGGCCCGAGGCGCGCAATATGGCGATGAATGCGGCGCTGATTCCGGTGACCAATGCGCTGTTTGCGGTGGGGCTGGTATCGTTACCGGGCATGATGACTGGCCAGATCCTCGCTGGTGTCGACCCATTTATCGCTGCGCGCTATCAGATCATGGTGATGTGCATGATCTTTGCCTCGGCCGGTTTCTCCGCCGCGTTGTTCCTGATGCTGTCCAGAAACCGTTTCTCCGAGCCCGGCACTACTGCATCCCGGAGTGACCGCTGATATGCACGGCATGATTGCCTGGTTCGCGCGCAACGATGTTGCCGCCAATCTGCTGATGATCGTCATCATGGCGCTGGGGCTCTATTCGTCGTTGGAATTGATCCCGCTGGAAATATTCCCCGATACCTCGCGCAACATCATCACCATCGAGGCAAGCTATCGGGGCGCGTCGCCAGCAGAGGTCGAGCAGGCGGTGAATCTGCGCATCGAGGAAGCGGTCGCAGACATCATCGGCATCGACAACCTCTATTCGAATGCGCTGGAAGGGGTGGCGCGCATCCGCCTCGAATTGCTGGGCGGCTACGACCCCGAGCGCCTGCTCGCTGAGGTGAAAAACCGCCTCGATGTGCTTCGTGCACAGCTTCCAGTCGAGGTGGAAACGCTGACGGCCAGCGTGCTCAGTCGCAGCCGCGAAGTCATCAGTGTTGTCGTCAGTGGCGATCTCGACGAACGCGCGTTGCGCAAGCTGGCCCAGGAAGTGCGTGACGATATCACCCGCCTGCCTGATGTCACCCAGGTCAGCCTTGCCGGTGCGCGGCGCTTCGAAATCGCGGTAGAAGTGCCGCGTGAAACACTCCAGGCCTATAGCCTCACGCTCAATGATATCGCCACGGCGATCGCCCAATATTCGCGTGACATTCCTGGTGGTTCGATTCGCACCCGCGGCGGTGAAGTATTACTGCGCAGTCTTGGTCAGGCCTATCGCGCCGAGGAGTTCGCCGCCATTCCGATCGTGACCAGTGAAAAGGGTGCGCGTGTCACCCTGGGCCAGATTGCGACCATCCGCGATGACTTCGAAGAGAACCCGATCTATGCATTGTTCGATGGCCAGCCCGCGATGGAAATTGATGTCTTTCGCGTCGGCAAGCAGAGCGCCATCGGCGTCTCCAACGCGGTCAAGGCGTATTTGCAGCGCAAGGCCGAGCAACTGCCGCCCGGTGTCAGTTTGTCGTATTGGCGTGATCGGGCGGCTTACGTCAACGCACGTCTGTCGACCTTGCTGAAAAGCGCGCTACAGGGCGGTATTCTAATATTTCTGTTACTCACGCTATTTCTGCGCCTCTCGGTAGCCATCTGGGTCTGCGTGGGCATCCCGATCAGTTTCCTCGGTGCGTTGGCGCTGATGCCGCATCTGGGTGTGACCCTGAACTTGATCAGCCTGTTTGCATTCATCCTCGTGCTGGGCATCGTTGTTGATGATGCCATTGTTACCGGAGAAAATATTTTCACCCATCTGCGCCGCGCCGAAGACCCGACCGAAGCCGCGATTCGTGGTACTCAGGAAATTTCGGTGCCGGTGACATTCGGCGTCTTGACGACAGTGGCCGCATTCCTGCCCTTGCTGATGATAGCGGGCGCGCGGGGGCAGATCTTTGCGCAAATTCCGATGATCGTCATTCCGGTCCTGCTATTTTCATTGATCGAGTCGAAATTGATTTTGCCGGCGCACCTCAAGCATGTGCATCTGGAACGTGACCAGGCACATCGGCTCAACCGCTTGCAGCGAATGCAGCGTGCGGTTGCCTACGGATTGGAACGGTTTATCGAGAAATATTATCGGCCTGTGCTGGAAAAAACATTGGCACACCGCTACACCAGCGTCACGGTGTTCGTGATGATTACCCTGATCATTTTTTCGATCGTATTCAGCGGTCGCTTCGGCTTTACTTTTTTTCCACGTATCCAGAGTGAAGTCGCGCGTGTCAAGTTGGTGATGGAGCGCGGCGTGCCGGTTGATGTCACCGAAAGGCATATTCGCCGCATTACCAATATCGCGATAGAAATGCAGGAAAAATATCGGGATCCCGTTACCGGTAAAAGCATTATCGAGCACATTATGTCGAACGTTGGTCAGGTCCGCTCCAGCAGTGGGCGGGGCGTGCGCGGGGAATCACATCTGGGCCGTGTCAGTTTCGAGGTTACGCCACCTGAAAAACGTTCCCTGACCATTACGAGTACGCAATTGCTGAAAGAGTGGCGCGAAAAAATTGGCCAGATTCCAGGTGCTAAAGAGGCCGAGTTCAAGGCCGAAATAGGGCATGCGGGCGCGCCAATTGCCGTGCAGCTGGAAGGCCAGGATCTCGATAGTCTGAAAAAGGCCGCGACGGAACTGAAAGCCTATCTCGGTGAGTTGGAGGGCGTGTTCGATATTCGCGATACGTTTGAAACGGGTAAGGAGGAAATCAAGATCCGCCTCAAGCCGACTGCCGAGACTTTGGGAATTTCATTATCTGACATCGGGGCGCAGGTCAGGGCGGCATTTTTTGGCGCCGAGGCGCAACGCATTCAGCGCAACAATGATGATATTCGCATCATGGTGCGGCTGCCGAAATCCGAGCGTAGTTCGATCGCCGATCTCGAACAGCTCTACATCAAAACAAAAAGCGGTGCCCAAGTGCCGCTTAAAGAGCTGGCTGAACTTGAAGTTGGACGTGGATACGCCACCATTGTTCGTGTCAATCGGGCGCGCACGGTGACGGTCAAAGCGGATATCAACAAGAAAAACACCAATATCAATCTGATCACTGCTGATCTTGCTGATTATCTGCCGCAATTATTGCAGCGCTATCCCGGGCTGCGCTTCAGTTTTCAGGGCGAGCAGAAAGAACAGAAAGAGTCCATGCAAAGTCTCAAGTGGGGCATGTTATTTGTGCTATTTATTATCTACTCGCTGCTGGCAATTCCTTTCCGCTCCTATATCCAGCCCCTGATCGTCATGTCGATCATTCCGTTCAGCGTCGCGGGCGCCATTCTCGGGCACATGATCATGGGCATGAACCTGAGCATGATGAGTGTCATGGGCATGCTCGCACTGGCGGGCGTCGTGGTGAACGACAGCCTGGTACTGGTGGATTATGTCAACAAGCTGCGGCGGGCGGGTTCGACGCTGGATGAGGCCATAAGAAATGCCGCTGCTGCGCGTTTTCGGCCCATACTGCTTACCTCGCTCACCACTTTTTTCGGCCTGATGCCGCTGATACTGGAAAAATCGACCCAGGCGCAGTTTCTGATACCCATGGCGATATCGCTTGGCTTCGGCATCATATTCGCGACGTTTCTGACCCTGCTGCTGATCCCCGTTAGCTACCTGATTCTCGAAGATGCGAGGAAGCTTCTACAAAAGCTGTGATCAAACAGCTATGTCACCCGGTGAGCTATGCGGATTATTCGCCGACGTGTTGGCCTTGATTGAGCGAAGCCTTGATGGCGGCAATGGCTTTGTCCAGTTCGGCATCGAGTTCGGCGGCGATTTTTTTAATTGCGGTGTCGCCATCTTCCCGTTTCTCGATGCGGCGTAGTAGCGTGGCGATGTGTTCGCCGCCGTAGATTGCCGTGGCGCCTTTCATGCGGTGGGCTAATGTCGATGCTTCGTCCCACTGTTCGTTTTCGACTAGTTGGGCAATCTCGTGTTTCTGCTGGGTCAGCGTATCGACCGCGTTGGCCAGCAGCTCGGTGATGCTTTCCTCACCCAGCGTTTTGGTGAGCCGCTGGATGGTTGTGGCAACCTCAGTGATGGTTTGTTCACCGGGGGCGTGTGCCAGCCTGGTGCTGAGCTGAGTGACCAAGCGTTTGGGGGGTGATGGATTTGCTGACATAGCCTTATTCAGGGTGCAAAGAAGAAGGTGGCACATCTGATCGCGTCATCGACGACTGATCTAAAGGAGCATTCTATAACAACAGTTGTGGCACCAGCATAGCTGCGCTTCAGGCCTGATCTGTTTGCCACTCGTCAGGCTTGTCCGCTATCAACCGCATCCGGCACGCCCTGCCAGCGATCCACCAGCAGCTGAAGGTTGCGCCGTGCTTCGACTGCGGCGCGGCTGCGGCGGCGCTGCGTCATTGCCAGCAGAAAGCGCAGGGTCTCGATGCTGGAGCGGTGTTCGCGGAGCGAACCATAGCGGCGGCAGGTGGTGGCGAAGGCTTCGCTGAGTTCATCGACGTGCGCTGCCAGCTCGTGACCGCCGTCACTGGCGACGGCGTCGGCTGCGAGGTAGCGGGTGAGGCGGCTTTCGATCTGGCCGATGGCGCACCAGAAGTCGGGATGATCCTGGCACCGCTGTTGCAAGACGGCATCCACCTGATCGAGCCAGGTGCTGAATTCCGGCAGTTGATCGCGGCGGCCGCGCCAGCTGCGGACGATGGCGCCCAGCAGCCAGTTGAGCAATGGGTAGGGGTCGGCTTCGCCATGGCGGTCGAAATAGAGCTGATGGGCTTGGTGATACCAGTGCGCGACCTGATCGATCGCGGCGCTGCGTTCCTCGCTGTTGGCGGCGGTCAGTGCGCGGCGTTTCCAGGCGCTGCCGAGCAGGGCGTAGCGTTCACTGGTTGGCGCGAGCCGGGCCAGCTGCTCCAGGCGTTCGATGGCTTCGTGCAGCAATTGCTCGTCCTCGGGTTCGAGGCGGCCCTGTCTTTCGTAGCGCTGCCCGGCCAGCCGTACCAGCATGTTGGCATAGTGCTCCAGTGCATTCAGGCTGAGGTCTTGCTGATCGGTGGTCAGCGCGCGGCGGTGATAGTGAATCGATTCCTCATACTTGCCCAGTTCGCCCCAGGCCAGCGCGGTCGTACTCAACAGGGCGCTGTCGCCATGCCATTCCGGTGGTGCCTGGCGCAACAGGCGGCGCAGCTCGTTACGCAGGAAGTCCATGTCCTCGCTGCCGGCGCTGCTGGCGCGCTGGCGCAGATCCTTCAGATACAACGTCATTTCGCGTGGAATCGTGAATTCCGGCCCCATGTGACTGCGGCTGCTGCCGGCTGCGGTGCTGCGGAGGCGAAAATTGGGGTCACCGTAGCATTGATAGGCACCCCAGGTATTGCTGTCGGGCTGGTCGCGGTACACAGCCCGGCGTGCATCGAGCACGGCGCTGCCAAAGCTGGCGTTGTCGGCGACCATGCGTTGATAGAACACCTCGGCGAAGCGCAGCGCGGCGCGATCGTCGACCGCCCAGCCAGCGGCGATGACGCAGCGGGCGCCCTCCTCGATCAGTTGCGTGGCGAGGCTGGCGGCCAGCAGGTTGGGGCGCAAGCCGGTTTCGAAGCCGTCTTCCGGCGTCCGGTCCCGCCCCAGGTGGCAGCAGTTGATGAACACCAGATCGGGCATTGCCGGCATCTGGCTGATTTCGGCGGCGGTGAGGAACATGCCATTGCCCAGCACCATGCCGCTGACCAGCTCGCCGGCTGTGTTGGCAGGGTCCTGGTAGTCATAGACGCCATGTCCGGCGAGGTGCAGGATGCGGTAGGGCCGTGCATAGAGTGCAGCAATAATGTGTTCAGCATTGCTGCGCAGCAGCGAGCGGCTGGTATTGTAGTCGTGGCGGGACAGCAGCGTCCTTACCTGATCGGCTTCCTGCTGCGCGCCGGGGAGTTCGGTAAAGTCGGATTTTGGATCACCGATGACCAGCGCTTCGTGCAGATCGGGTGGCGCCGGGTTGCGGCGAAAACGGCTCACCACGAGTTGGCGGATCAGGCCGGCCTGTACCGCGATGGGGCGAGCCGCGCCGTTGTTGCTGCGTTGTTGCAGCAGTTCCCAAGGGTAACGTGCGGCGGTGCGATCGAGAATCAGCAGGGTGTCGTCGCGTTGCGGTGCCTGATGCTTGTGCGCGTTCTCGACCAGCACGATCGGACCGTCCACCATCGCACCAATTGCAATCGCAATACCGCCCAGGGACATGATATTGGCATTGATGCCCTGGTAACGCATCGCGATAAATGCAAGCAACACACCAATCGGCAACATCATGATCGCCACCAGTGCCGATCGCACGTGCAACAGAAACACGGTGCAAATGAACGCAACCAGGAGAAATTCGATCATGAGCGTACTGCTCAGATTATCGACTGCCCTCTCGATCAGCGACCCGCGGTCATAGACCGGAATGATCTCGACACCTTCAGGCAGACCGGCACTAAGCTCTGTGAGCTTTGCGCGCACCCGCTCGATCGTCGCCAGCGCATTGTCTCCGTAGCGCATGATCACGACGCCTCCGGCCACTTCACCTTCGCCATCCAGTTCGACCAGGCCACGGCGAAGCTCCGGTCCGAGCTGCACGTTCGCAACATCTTTCAGCCGTATCGGAGTTCCCTGAGTATCGACACCCACCGCGATGTTCTCGATGTCACTGATCGACTGAATGTAGCCCAGACCACGCACCATGTATTCCGTCTCGGCCATTTCGATCAGCCTGCCACCCACATCGTTGTTGGACCGCTGGATGGCCTTGCGCACATGCGACAGGCTGATCCGGTAGGCCGCTAGCGCATTCGGGTCCACTTCGACCTGATACTGCTTCACATAACCACCCACCGATGCCACTTCTGCGACGCCGGAAACAGTCTGCAGCGGATAGCGCAGGTACCAGTCCTGAAGCGAACGCAATTCTGCCAGATCGTGCCGACCGGTCCGGTCGACGAGTGCATATTCGTAGACCCAGCCAACCCCGGTTGCATCCGGCCCTAGCGTCGGCGTCACGTTTGCCGGCAGACGGCCACTGACATAGTTCAGGTATTCCAGCACCCGGGACCGTGCCCAGTACATATCGACACCATCCTCGAAAATGACGTAGACGAAGGACAGCCCGAAAAACGAGTATCCACGCACGACTTTCGCGCCGGGGACTGCAAGCATCGATGTCGTCAACGGATAGGTCACCTGATCCTCGACGACCTGCGGGGCCTGCCCCGGGAACTCGGTAAAGATAATCACCTGCACGTCCGACAGATCCGGAATAGCATCCAGCGGCGTCGACCGCAAAGACCACAAACCGACTGCAATCAACGCAGCCGCGGCTGTCAGTACCAGAAAACGGTTATTCAGACAGGCATCGATCAACCGCGTAATCATGGCCCGGCCTCCTGCATCTTGGTCACGGCCTCGCGCAGCTTGGACTCGGAATCGATCAGAAACTGCGCCGACACGACGACTTTCTCGCCGGGCGATACACCTTTGCGGATCTCGGTCCAGCCCCCGCTGCTGACACCGATCGTCACGTCCCGCGGCTCAAACTTGCCCGGAGCACGGACGACGAAGACCTTTTCCCGCGTACCGGAACGTACGATGGCTTCCGACGGAACCGCGACGATATCCTTTCTGGCGCTGGCCTGTATTCGAACATCGGCAAACATGCCGGGCTTCAGCAGCATATCCGGGTTGTCGAACTCCAGGCGCGCCTTGATCGTCCGGGTCTTGGTTTCGGCATACGGATAGATATACGTCAGACGTCCATGAAACTCCCTGCCGGGCGCGGCCAGCACGGTCATCACCGCTTCATCGCCAACCCTGACCCAGGGCTGTTCTTCTTCGTAGATATCGACCAGTACCCAGACCTTGCTCAGGTCCGCGATCGAATACAGCTCATCGCGCGGAGTGACGTACTGGCCGTCGCGGACGCCAACGTGTGTCACGATGCCAGACGCCGGCGCATGAATATGCAACTCCTTCTTGACCTTGCCGGTGCGGCGCAGTTCCTCGATCTGATGTTCCGGTACATCGAGCAGACGCAGGCGCTCCAGGCTGGTAGCAAGAAGCTCCTGGGCTCCACGTCGAACATCGGTGAACGGACTGGCTTCCAGCGTCTGCAGATTCTTCAGTGCAAGCAGATATTCCTGCTGGGTGGACACCAGTTGCGGAGAATAGATACTCAGCAGGATATCGTTCTTTTTCACGGGCTCGCCCGTCGTATCGATCCAGAGCTTTTCGATCCAGCCTTCGATCTTGGGATGCAGTCGATACAGATGCTGCTCGTCGTAGTCCACCCTGCCGACGGTACTGATCACACGGCTGATCGTGCGGCGCTCGACCGTCGCAGTCCGTACCCCCATGTTCTGCACTGTGACCGGGTCGATGCTCACGGTACCGGCCGGTAGATCCCCGGTCTCGTTGACCGCATAGACCGGAATGTAGTCCATGCCCATGTTGTCTTTCGCCGGCACCGGTGACGTAATCTCCGGGTTC
>CAZQXF010000076.1:0-9504 GCA_964596975.1 uncultured Thiotrichales bacterium
ATCGGTGAAGTAACTGCTCAGCTCACCACTGGAATGCGCCATCTCTGCGTTGTGAAATGGTCATTTACCCTAGTAAACTCACATTTCCCGCCTTGACCTGACGCATTCCAGCGGCAATCTGAACAGTTACGGTTCTACTTGAGCGAATGCTGAATAGTTACTCGGTGAAGTAGATTTGCAATTATCCCGTCATCGGGCAGTTCGATCGTCAGTGCTGGATGATCTGACTCAGAAACAGTTTTGTGCGCTCTGACTGCGGATTGTTGAAGAAGGCTTGTGGTTCGTTTTCTTCGATGATCTGCCCCGCATCCATGAAAATCACGCGGTCGGCGACGCGCTTGGCGAAGCCCATCTCGTGGGTGACGCAGATCATGGTCATGCCGCCTTCGGCAAGTTCTACCATGACATCGAGTACCTCGGAGATCATTTCGGGATCGAGTGCGGAGGTGGGTTCGTCGAATAGCATGACTTTCGGGTTCATGCACAGGCTGCGTGCAATGGCGACGCGCTGTTGCTGCCCGCCAGAAAGTTGACCCGGATACTTGCTGGCCTGCTCCGGTATGCGGACGCGTTCGAGGTATTTCATTGCTATCTCCTCGGCTTCCTTTTTTGGCATGTTACGCACCCAGATGGGTGCCAGCGTGAGGTTGTCGAGAATGGTCAGATGCGGAAACAGGTTGAAGTGCTGAAAACACATGCCGACTTCACGGCGTACCTGGTGGATCAGCTTGACATCGTTCCCCACCTCGATGCCATCAACGATGATTTCACCTTCCTGATGCTCTTCCAGGTGGTTGATGCAACGGATGACCGTTGATTTTCCTGAACCCGACGGGCCACAGACGACGATGCGCTCGCCTTTTTTACATTGAGGTTGATATCTTTCAACACATGGAAGTTGCCATACCATTTATTGACGTTGCGCATGCTGACGATGTAATCGTCACTTGCCGTGTTGCGGTTGCTCTCATTCATTGTTGTTCACCTTAGTGACGATGCCCGGTATCGAGCTTTTTTTCCAGTGCGAGGCTGTAGCGCGACATGCCGAAGCAGAAAATCCAGTAGACGAGCGCGGCGAAAATATAGCCTTCGGTATCGAAACCGAGCCAGTTCGAATCGGCGTTGGCCTGCTGGATAATGGCGAGCAGATCGAACAGGCCGATGATCAATACCAGTGAGGTGTCCTTGAAGAGCTCGATAAAGGTGTTGACCATGCCGGGTATCGACAGTTTCAGCGCCTGTGGCAGGATCACCAGGCGCATACTCTTCCAGTAGGTCAGTCCCATTGCGGCTGCGGCCTCATATTGCCCCTTCGGAATGGCTTGCAGGCCGCCGCGGACAGCTTCGGCAACATAGGCTGACTGGAACAGGGCGATGCCGACCATGGCGCGTGCCAGCTTGTCGATGTCAAAGCCTTCCGGGAGGAACAACGGCAGCATCACCGACGACATGAACAGGATTGTGATCAGCGGAGCGCCACGCCACAACTCGATATAGACAGTGCTTACTGCGCGCACGATCGGCATCGACGAGCGCCGTCCCAATGCCAGCAGTATGCCAATCGGCAGCGCGGCGACAATGCCAAAAATCGACAGAATCAGGGTCAGCATCAGACCGCCCCATTTACCGGTATTGACCTCCTCAAGTCCGGCGGCGCCGCCATGCAGCAGAAAATAGGCAATGACGGGATAAACCAGCAGAATGAATGCGGCGATCCAGCCCTTGTGGGGGACGCGCTTGAAGAACAACGGCACGACCAGCAGTACCAGCAATATCCCGGCCAGGTTGGGACGCCAATGCAGATTTTCGGGGTAGAAGCCATACATGAACTGTTCGAAGCGCTGGATGATGAAGACCCAGCAGGCACCCGAATTGGTGCAGGCATCGCGGGTTTCACCCTGCCAGTTGGCGCTGAGGAACAGCCAGTCGAACACTGGTGGAATCACCAGGTAGAGAAAATAGAGCGCGAGGATGGTCACCAGGGTATTGACTGGTCCCGAAAAGAGGTTTTCGCGCAGCCATGCGACCGGGCCAATCTGTGAAATCGGTGCCGGGCGATCGGGTAGGAGTTGCTTGGTTACAGACATTTATCGCTCCACCAATGCCATCTTGTGGTTGTACCAGTTCATGAAGGCCGAAATCAGCAGGCTGATGGTCAGGTAGACGCCCATGGTCATGGCGATGATTTCCACGGCCTGTCCGGTCTGGTTCAGCGTCGTGCCCATGAACACGCTGACAATGTCGGGATAGCCGATGGCTGTCGCCAGCGACGAGTTTTTCACCAGGTTCAGATACTGGCTGGTCAGTGGCGGAATAATGACCCGCATGGCCTGGGGAATAATGACCATGCGCAGTGTCTGCCCGTGGCTGAGACCGAGCGCCAGTGCCGCTTCGGTCTGGCCGTGGCTGACGGCGAGGATGCCGGCGCGAACCGTCTCGGCGATAAAGGCCGCGGTATAGATGGTCAGGGCCAGAACCAGGGCCAGCAGTTCGGGAATGACGGTAATCCCACCCTGGAAATTGAAGCCTTGTAACGAGGGCTTGTCCCAGGCGATGCTGCCACCGGAGAGCAGATAGGCGAGCAATGGCAGGCCGATCAGAACGACTATCGAAGCCAGCAACAGAGGGAAGGTCTTGCCAGTTTCATAGTGCCGTTTGATTGCCCAGCGCCGCAGGACAAATACAAGAACGACGGCAACGGCCAATGCGGCCAGTATGACGCCGAAACTGGATTCCAGCTCCGGCATCGGCAGGTAGAGTCCGCGGACGTTGAGGAAAATCCAGTCACCCAGCGACAGGCTCTGCCGGGGCGATGGCAAAGGCCGGATGACGGCGAAATACCAGAAGAATATCTGTAGTAGCAGCGGAATATTGCGGAAGGTTTCGATATAGACCCCCGCCATGCGCGAGACCAGCCAGTTCTTCGACAGGCGGGCGACGCCGATCAGAAAACCGAGTATCGATGCGAACAGAATGCCCAGTCCGGAGACCAGCAGGGTGTTCAGCAGGCCGACGATGAAGGTTCTGCCGTAGGTCGATTCTTCGGAATAGGGAATCAGTGATTGCAAAATGCCAAAGCCCGCCTTTTCCGACAGAAAGGCGAAGCCGGTGGTGATGCCGCGCGCCTCCATGTTGGCGAGCATGTTTTGCACGATGAAATAGAAGAACAGCGCCAGCCCACCGAGCAACACGACCTGCGCGGCAACGGCGCGGAACTGTGGCGAATTGATCAGGGAAGGCTTTTCGATGTTGTTTTTATTGTTGGTAGCGTTCATAAATCCTGTCCACAAAAAAGAGCCTGCGAATGCAGGCTCGTATTCTTGCGATGGTGATTAGCGAATAGGCGGTGCGTACATGATGCCGCCCTTGTTCCACAGCTGGTTCAGGCCACGTTCGATTTTCAGTGGTGAGCCGGCGCCGACGTTGCGATCGAAAATCTCGCCATAGTTGCCGACCTGGGAAATGATGTTGTACGACCAGTCGTCGGACAGACCCAGTTTTTCCCCCTGGCCACTGATCAGGCGCTGGATCCCGGGATCCTTGCTGTCCTTCATGTCCTTGATATTGCTGGAGGAGACACCCATCTCTTCCGCATTGACCATGGCGAACAATGTCCACTTGACGATATTGAACCACTTGTCGTCGCCCTGGCGGACAACTGGGCCGAGCGGTTCTTTGGAAATGATTTCAGGCAATACGATCGCCTCATCCGGCTTGGCCAGCTTGATACGCAGTGCATACAGCTGGGACTGGTCGGAAGTCAGTACGTCACAACGTCCAGCCTCGAACCCCTTGATGGTCTGATCCGATGAGTCGTAAGTTACCGCGCGATACTTCATGTTGTTGGCCTTGAAGTAGTCGGCGAGGTTGAGTTCGGTGGTGGTGCCCGCCTGAATGCAAATGGCGGCGCCGTCGAGTTTCAGTGCGCTGTCGACACCGAGATTCTTGTTGACCATGAAGCCCTGGCCGTCATAGTAGTTGACGCCAGTGAAGTTCAAGCCCAGTGAGGCATCACGTGTCAATGTCCAGGTGGTGTTGCGTGAGAGCATGTCGATCTCGCCGGACTGCAGGGCGGTAAAGCGCTCTTTCGCGGTCAATGGCGTGAACCGGACCTTGGAAGCATCACCGAGCACAGCGGCGGCAACGCCACGGCAGACATCGACATCGATTCCGCGCCAGACGCCTTTCTTGTCAGCGGCGGAAAAGCCGGGTAGCCCGGTGGTGACGCCGCATTTCAGATAGCCATTTTTCTTTACCGCATCGAGTGTATCGGCCACTGCCGTGCCGCCGATGCAGGCGACTGCGATCAGGCTGGCTACTATTTTTTTCATGATTACCTCACTTGAGTTGTTGTGCTTGCGACGATTCCGATCCCCTGGGCGTCGTGCCCTCTTTGCAATGCTTGAGGCAGTGCGGAAATCGCGTTGTGATATTCAGGGCAGGATCGCTCTATACAACCCGGCCATGCTGGCGGCATTGTGGTCGTTGACGAGCATGTCAGCCCGTTCATGGGGCAGACCAAATGTCAGAGAAAGACTAGCGCAAAGGCTGTGGGTAGTCCAACAGCAGAGACTAATATCCCTGCCATCAGACGGTATGACGTGTGACGCTAGGTTCCCGAGGATATTGCTGTTGCGCGCGCGGGCCAGGCGACATCCCCGGGAATGCGTGAAATGGCTACTTGCGATATTCGGGATCGCGCCAGCACAGTGGCAGTGGCTCACCCGACGGGAATGCCACCTCTTCCTTATTGAACTTCTGTGGATCGGAGCGTTCCTCGCCATAGTCGAGCACGCCAGTAAATGTTTTCTCGAAAGGATCGAACACCTCTTTGGGTTCGACGACTTCGATCAGATGGCCCGTTTTCTTTTCTTGCAGCAGCATGGCATTACTCCTCATTGGTTGCATGCGTGAAGCGTTGGATAAAGTGATGGATGAAATCTCACTCTCCCTCTACTTGTATAGATCACAATAGGGTCGCCTGGGATGATCCCAAGCGCTGGGTGGGGAATTGATGATCTGGATCAAGCCTCTGCTGCAACGCTCACGACACAAAGCGCCCATGCTTGCGATATTGCTCGCGCATATGCCGCAGCTCCTTGTCGCCGGGAATGATGATCGCCGGGTCCGGCGTGAAATCGAGTGATCGGCTGCGACCCCGGTATGGGGTCTTGCTGAGTATCAGCCGCATGGCATTGAGCCGGGCCAGATGCTTGTTGTCGGAACGCACGATGAACCAGGGCGAGTCGACCGTGTGGGTTTTCTGCAGCAGGCGATATTTCTTCTCGGTGAACTCGTCCCAGAGCTCCTGCGCCTGTAGATCGACCTCGCTCAACTTCCAGTGCCGCAAGGGATCGTTGCGGCGGCGTTCGAAGCGGCGCGCCTGTTCCTCTTTCGAGACGGAGAAGTAAAGCTTGAGCAGGGTAGTGCGGCCATCATCGACGAAGCCACGCTCCCAGGTGGTGATGTTGGCCATGAAGCGGCGATATTGCTGCTGGGTACAGAACCCCATCACCGGCTCGACCATGGCGCGGTTGTACCAGCTGCGGTCGAATAGCACGATTTCACCCGCACGGGGAAACTGTTCGATATAGCGTTTGATGTGGAGTTCGGTCTGCTGGCGTTCGGTCGGCTTGCCAAGCGCCACGACCCGGTAGTGTTTTTCGTTCATGTAACGGGTGATGCGGCGGATCGTGCCGCCTTTACCCGATGCATCCCGGCCATCGAACAGAATGATCATTTTCTTGCCGGTACGCTCCAGGTGATCCTGTAGCTTGATCAGCTCCGCCTGATAAGGCGCGAGTTCTTCCTTTTCC
Organism: uncultured Thiotrichales bacterium; assembly: GCA_964596975.1. Lineage (GTDB taxonomy): Bacteria > Pseudomonadota > Gammaproteobacteria > UWMA-0217 > UWMA-0217 > JALSHZ01. Next base: position 5,817 of record CAZQXF010000076.1, read on the forward strand.
TCCTGCCGTTGCAGGGCCTGCTTGAATATCCTGCGTCGTTTTCCCAGTCCATCGAGTAGTTTTTCTGTTCCGCTATCAGCCTGATCATCGGCAATGGAGGCCTTGGTGGTTTTGTTGTGGTGGCGCTTTGTTGGGGAACGCATGGGGTGATTTGATTTCTCCTATAGCTATATCCCGGATTTCTCACCGGATTGACGAGCCCTCGCTTGGCCCTGCGCGATCATCTCGCCACCCGGCGAGAAGTCCGGGCTAAAGTTCGAGGGAAGAGCGTAAACAAATATAACATGCGTGCCACGTCAACGGCGCCGCGCCGATTGATCGCAGTCGTCGGTTAGCTTTGCTGCCTGGACATGCATCCAGTCGAAATTGCGGCTACGCCCCAGGCTGAGCCAGCCTTCCTCCTCCCAGAAGCGCCACCACGCATCGTATTCCGGATCATCGAATTTGGCGCGATCGCGCCCCCAGTTGTAACGGTTGTTACTCGGGTCCCAGTCGATGGCGATGCCCCAGGCATGGTTCGACCAGGTTGATCCGCCCCGTTTCTTGCGGCAGTTGTAGCTGCCGCCATAGAGGTTCAACCGCAGGCGCTTGATCTCGGCGTCGCCATAGTGCTCATGGACGTTGACGAGTATGCGCTCCAGGCTGTCGGCTACTTTCTCGTGAATCAGAATCGTTTCGACTTTCTTGCTGAGATCCCAGGCGATTTTCAATGTCCACGGGCAGCGCACCTTGACCAGCCTCGCCTTGCAGGGGCGGCCATAAAAGTCGATCAGTTCGGTTTCTTTCTGCCGTGGCCAGCCATTGGGGTTGATGTTCAACGGCTTGCGATCACGCCACGGTCGTGGCATGGCACCCTGGTCCAGCAAGTGCGTCAACGCATCGTAGGCAAAATCGGCCTGCGGCCCCCACAAACCGTCGATCGGGCCAACCTCGATATCACTGTCCTTGCACAGCAACTGAAAGAAGGCGACTGCTTTGCGCCGCGCCGACCATTGGTGCCAGGTGCCGGGCAGATCAGCCGATCGTTGCCCCAGCGCGGCGTCGATGGCGCGGTTGGTGACCGGCCCGCGTTTGCCGTCGATGCTGCCACGGTAGAGCCCGAGCGTTTGCAATGCTTCCTGGATAATCCTGATGGCTCTGACTTTCATCGTTCTTCTATCCTTTAACCCTCAATCGCCAAAGCGTTGCAGCGACCGTTTGAATTTATCGTATGCTGATTGATACGCCTTGAAATCGTTCGGCGTTGCATAGCGCACGCCGATGATCCAGCGGCTTGTTTGATCGGGGGAGTCCGTCTGCTGATATGACCTGATATAGCTGCCGTCCAGTGCTGTGATGGTATACCAGGTCACCACGGCCTTATTCCCCTTGCTGGTGTTTGTCGCCGTCAGCCGCTCCGTGGTTTCGTCGAGCGCGATGTCGGCGGGGTTGCCACCCCATTGCGGGGCAAACACGTAAAAGCTCACGCGGCCATCGGGGGAATGAAAAAAGGCGCTGTCGTAACCTTCACCCGTGCTGCTTTTGAGCGATGGTTCGACGCGGAAGGAAGCGGGGTATTGGACTGTGAACCACGCGCCCGCGTAGCTCTGTTCCTGGTCGGTGGCAGAACCGCAGCTCGTTGTGGCCAGGAACAGCAGCACTATGATCACCTCGATAGGCCGCTTCATGACAGACTCCTTATTTCGCTGGGCGGTACCGACCCACTGGTTCAGCGAGTATATCGGTGCTCCTGGTGGGAGTCTTTCCTGTGCTTCGGTTGAGAGCTGGGTGCTTTACCTGGAGGATAGCCGCAGTGCTACTTCAGGGGTCCGATAGCTCTGCAATGCCGCGTTTCAATCCAGCGAGGGTTTCACGAATCAAGCAGCGTTGGGATGGGGGGAGTTCGGAGTAAAACGCGAGTATTTCACGGATTCCTTCAGGCAAGGCGCAAAGCACTGGATCATGATCTACGTGCTGCTCGTCCATCCAGCCTTTAGGCATGTCGAACTGTCGCTCGAGAAGTCGGGCGCTGGCATCGTCAATTTCGATCCCAGGGTTGCAAAGGAACTCGATGACCATCTGTTCAGTGATATCCGGCAATTGCTGTGATGAGCGTCGCATTTTAGAAGATCCAGGTTCATACCATTTGAAGGTGAGGTTTTGGTGGCGGATAGCCTGAATGTCTCGCTTCTCACTGCGAATTGGACCATACCCCGTCACGATCCACGCGGGTGATGTCCCGGTAATCTGGGCGATGAGCATGATTTGGCGATAGAGTGGTGTACTGCGCCCGTTTTCCCAGTTACTGATTCTGCTTTCATTTTTGCCGAAATGAGGCGTTGCTGCTTCAAGCAGGCTTTTCTGGGTCATATTCGCCATTTTACGCGCAAGACGAATCCTTTTCCCAACAATGCGTTTGTCGTCAACCTCCATTTACTCGCCTTCTTCTGTTTCCTCTTAGCTCAAAAATACTTCAATAATCTTGAAGAAGGCGCGCATCTATCGGGTAGATGGTGCTGCTTATCTGCTTTAGGGTTGATACTCCGCGCCGCTCCTCGGTGCGGTGGTTCCAGATTGGATTTCAGTCGGCAAGGAGGTAGCACAATCATGTTCAACACTCTCTTTTCTCATCATCAGCCAAAAACAGTCGCTTACAGCTTCGTTGTGTTGCTTGCACTGCCGGGCCTTGTCGGTTCGGCCCCGCTGAGCGCGACTGAAATGAACACGGCTGCTCAGATTCAATGGTCCTTGGCGCAGATGGGTTGTGATCCGGGCCCAGTGGATGGTTTGCTGCACGCAGCTCGAGGGGTGTCACGGTCTGAACGGTGTCTACGAAAGTTCAATATCCAAATGGCGACGACGCCCGGACGCATGCTCAATGAGCTGAACTACATCAAGCTCAAGCAATCAGCTAAATCGCTTCCCCTGGACGAAATGCGCAGTGCTTCCCAAGGGCTGGGAACCCGCACCAGGAGTCGTGTTGGTATATCGCCGTCGCCATATGAGCGGACCCGTGCTGCGCGTGAAAGCCTTATAAACCTCGCTCAGCGTGATGCACAGCCTTTCCTGTTGCTCGGGCTCTCTTCTGATAGCGATGACATTCGTGGCTGGTGTCAGGAGACGATTCAGTCTGATCGGGGCTATCAATCGATTCCGGTAGGTATATGGCAGATCATCAATGCCGAAGGTCGTATTTCTGATGGTATTGCCTGGTTCTTCCATGCCCTTCCCCGAAAGTCTCGGCTGAACAACATTCAGGCAATCATCAAGACATACCTGGACGAGCGAGTGAGACGCAATGGGCGTGCAATCAACGGGCAGACGCTGTTGGCCGATGCTGTATTCGAGGTTTGGAATCAGGGGAGAAAGAGCAACAGAACCAATATGAATGAGTTGACTCGATTGGTGACTTTGGTGCTCGATGCGATGGAATCGAGCGATGATGCTGCACTCGTGCTCAATGAGGAAGAGGTTGATGCCATTTTTCAAAAGTTTGGTCGCAGTATCGTTGCCCCATTAGCGAAAGTGTATGGTGATATTGGTGCTGGGGGTGAGCAAGGGCAGCAGGCCGAAACGATCAGACAGTATATTTTGACGAACGGTGGCGACCCTATTTATCTGCTGCAAACCATTTCTCAGCAGATGATTCCCGAAAATCAGGGTGTGCTTGCACGGCTCGTCAGAGATATTGCAGAGGAAATGATTTAGC
>CAZQXF010000077.1:0-9490 GCA_964596975.1 uncultured Thiotrichales bacterium
GCCATGGATGGCTCTGGCCCTGGTATCGCAAGATGTCAGGGTTTTTTTTTGCGCGCAATGAGTGGATCCACCAGCGGCGTAAATTGCTGGTCACTTGCTCCCCTTCCCATCATCTGACAGCCATCCCCCTTCACGCTATGATACGCGCACCTGAACAAGCGGTGTTTTACGGATATGGCCAGTAGTTACAACGCAGCAGATATCGAGGTTCTCAGCGGCCTGGAGCCGGTGCGCAAGCGGCCCGGCATGTATACGGATACGACGCGCCCGAACCACCTGGCGCAGGAGGTGATCGACAACAGCGTTGATGAGGCAATTGCTGGTCATGCCAAGCGTATCGACGTGGTGCTGCACAAGGATGGCTCCCTGACGGTGGCGGATGATGGCCGCGGGATGCCGGTGGATATTCATCCCGAGAAGGGCCGGCCGGGGGTGGAGGTGATTCTGTCCACCTTGCATGCCGGGGGCAAGTTTTCTGACAAGAATTACCAGTTCTCCGGTGGTCTGCATGGTGTCGGTATTTCGGTCGTCAATGCACTGTCGAAGCATCTGGAGATCTGGGTCAAGCGTGATGGCAAGGAGTACAACATTGCCTTTGGCGGTGGCGAACTGGTGTCGCCGCTGGAAGAGGTGGGAAGCGTTGGCAAGCGTAATACGGGTACGACGTTGCGTTTTTGGCCCGACGCAAGCTATTTCGATTCGGCGAAGTTCTCCGTGCGTCAGCTCAAGCATGTGCTACGGGCGAAGGCGGTGCTCTGCCCCGGTCTGCATATCACCTTTGAAGATGAGGTGACGGGTGAAAAGACTGGGTGGCATTATGAAGATGGTCTTGTTGACTATCTGCTCGAAGCGGTGGGTGATGCGCCCCGACTACCTGAGTTGCCGTTTACCGGGTCGATGCAGGGCGAGAAAGATGCAGTCGAGTGGGCGCTGTTGTGGTTGCCGGAGGGCGGTGAGGCGGTGAATGAGAGTTATGTGAACCTCATTCCGACGCCGCAGGGCGGTACCCATGTAAACGGGCTGCGCACCGGGCTGACCGAGGCGGTGCGGGAGTTTTGCGAGTATCGCAATCTGTTGCCGCGCGGGGTCAAGCTGGCACCGGACGATGTCTGGGATCGGCTCTCCTTTATTCTCTCAGTGAAGCTGTCAGACCCGCAGTTTGCGGGGCAGACCAAGGAGCGCCTGTCGTCGCGTGAAGCCGCGGCGTTTGTATCGGGTGTCATCAAGGATGCCTTCAGCCTTTATCTGAATCAGCATGTGTCCGTGGGGGAGGAGATCGCGCAACTGGCGATCAGCAATGCGCAGAGCCGTCAACGTGCGGGCAAGAAGGTGGTGCGCAAGAAAGTGACCTCAGGCCCGGCGCTGCCTGGAAAACTGGCCGATTGCACACTGCAGGATCTGTCCCGTACCGAACTGTTTCTGGTCGAGGGCGATTCGGCCGGTGGCTCGGCGAAACAAGCGCGTGACCGCGAGTTTCAGGCGATCATGCCGCTGCGTGGCAAAATTCTGAATACTTGGGAGGTGCATTCCGACCAAGTGCTCGGCTCGCAGGAAATTCACGATATTTCGGTAGCGATTGGCGTAGAGCCGGGCTCTGACAGCCTCAAAGGGTTGCGCTATGGCAAAGTCTGCATTCTTGCGGATGCCGATTCTGACGGCCTGCATATTGCCACGCTGATCTGCGCACTGTTCTTCCGCCATTTCCGCCCCCTGGTCGCTGCCGGGCATGTGTATGTGGCCATGCCGCCGCTGTTTCGTATCGATGTTGGCAAGGATAAATTCTACGCCCTTGACGAGGCGGAAAAAGACGGGATTCTGAACCGTATTCAGGCGGAAAAGAAAAAGGGAAAAATCAGTGTCACCCGCTTCAAGGGGCTGGGTGAAATGAATCCGCTACAGCTGCGAGAAACGACCATGGCACCCGACACCCGCCGCCTCATTCGTCTGACTATCGACGAGGGGACAGAAACCTCGAAAACGATGGACATGCTGCTGGCAAAGAAGCGCGCATCAGATCGCAAGCACTGGCTGGAGACGAGCGGTGATCTGGCGGAGGTGATTCCCTGATAGGGCGGGACGATGGTGCGCACGCTTGAGGCGCGCACACCGTTTGGAGGATAGCCGCTTGTTCGGTGGTTGGCCGGCAGGATGCCGGCGGTCCCAGGGGGAATCGGTGGCTTGGGCAAAGCGCAGCGTGCCCAACGCAAGGCAGGACAAGTCAATCAATTGAGCACATTATGACGCAACTGTTTACGCAATCGATTATTGCCATTGTCTGGGACTTCGACAAGACCCTGATCCCAGGCTATATGCAGCGCCCGTTGTTCGAGAAATTCGGCGTCGATGAGCAAGCGTTCTGGGCAGAGGTCAATGCCTTGCCGGAAAAATATCGTGCCCGCGGTTGCCAGCAGATTTCGACGGAAATTCTCTATCTGAACCACATTCTTGAATATGTTCGCCAAGGAAAATTTTCCGGGCTGACCAATCAGATGTTGCGCGAACTGGGTTCGGAACTCGAATTTTATCCGGGGCTGCCGGATTTTTTTGCCGTATTGAAAAATGAGCTGCTCCAGGAGGAAGTGTTCAGGCACCACGATATCGAGCTGGAGCACTACGTGGTCAGCACCGGCCTGTCGCAGATGATTCTCGGCAGCGCCATCGAGCCATTTCTTGACGGCATCTGGGGTTGTGAATTGATCGAGGATCTGACCGAGGAAAGCGAAGTGCTCGCAAACCTTGGCTACGTGCTGGACAACACCACCAAAACCCGCGCCATTTTCGAGATCAACAAGGGCAGCAACAAGCATCCGGAAATCGATGTCAATGCCCGCATCGCCGAGCGCGATCGCCGTATCCCCGTGCAGAACATGATCTATATTGCTGATGGCCCCTCTGACGTGCCGGTTTTTTCCGTTATCAATCAGGGTGGCGGAAAAACCTATGGCGTCTATCGTCCCGGCTCCAACCGGGAGTTTCAGCAGGTCAACCGCTTACAGCAGCAGGGCCGGGTGCAATCCTTTGGCCCCGCTGATTACACCGAGGGGTCACAAACCCATATGTGGCTGTCGAATGCCGTTAGTGAAATTGCCAATCGTATCGTTCGTGACAGGGAACGAGCGCTCGGGGAAAAAGTGGGGGAAGCGCCGCGGCACTTGAATGGCTGACAAAAGGTGACAGAACTCCTGTCTTGCCAGCGATGTCGACCTGCGATAGCGTTAAGTTTTCAAGTCCAGGAATGCTTATGGCAAGTATCAGTCTACGAGAACTCGATGAGGAAACGATGGCGGCCCTTCGTCAGCGCGCAGCGCAACATGGTGTGTCACTGGAGGAAGAGCTCAGGCGCATCATACAGTTGGCTGTTGCCGCCCCCCAGCGGCTTGGCGATCTGGCGTTGGCGTATTTTGGGGAGGACTCAGGTGTTGAACTGGAGTTGTCTCAATATGAATATCATGATCCCATCGACTTACTATCGTGATTCTGCTGGACACGAATATTGTATCTGAGGTGATGCGACCAAAGCCGGATTCAGGCGTAGTCGATTGGCTCAACCGGCAGTACAGCCCGGATTTGTATGTCAGCGCCATCACGATTGGTGAGATAGTGTATGGACTCGCTATTCTTACTGACGGCAGGCGAAAACAGGATCTCCAGCTCAGGTTTGAGAGTTTTCTGAAAAAAGCTTTCGCGTACCGTGTATTGGGGTTCAGTGAACACGAAGCCCGAAACTATGGTCGGCTAATGGGCCAGAGTAAAGATAGCGGCCGCCCAATGAGCGTTCCCGATGCACAGATTGCGGCCATTGCATTAACGAACGGCTATGCACTTGCTACGCGAAACATCAAGGACTTCCAGCATAGCGGCCTTACGCTGATAAATCCTTTCGACCAAACCTGATTCAGACGGGATTCATTTGGACGATGGTCGTTGCCCACCCATCATTCGTTGTATCTCCTGCATTGGGTTGAACTTCTGGTAGCTCCTTCCCGGGTTGAAGTCTTTTTCCGTCAGTTTTTTTGTTTCGATCTTGCTGACAATCACTTGGTTGCCGTTTCTCAGGTCGCGGACTTGCATGGGGAACCCATCCAGTTCTGGCGTCAGTGACTTGGCGAATTTTCCGGCTGCGGGGCCGGTCATTTTGGCGGATTTCTCGGCGAGTTTTTTCGACAGGCGAAACATTTTCTGCATGGTGCGGTAGTCGGCATCAGAAATTCCAGCTGCCTTTGTTGTGGCGACACAGGCTTCGGCAGTTTTGGTGTTGTCGGTATAAATATCGGTGAGGGTACAGGGGATGCCATTGACCTTGATTTTGCTCGCTGTGGGTTTGACCTCCACTTTTGGTGCCGGAGGTGGCGCATCGGCAGACAGGCCAAGACGTGCTTCGAGTGCTTTGCGCTGCGCTTCGGGCAGGTTTTGCAGCTGTGCGAGCATGGTTTGGCGCATCACGTCCATCATGCTGGCAGTCTGTTCGATGGTATTGCTGTCGATTTCGAAGTATTTCTTTTCCTGGTCGTTGATCATCACGATTTTCTCGGATGTCGTGTCCATGATAAATCGCCCGTTTTTCTCGGGCGCTGAGATCATGACCTTGTCGCCTTTGATCGCCATGCTTTCGGGCGAGCCGGGTGCGTTGGTCTTGAAGTGGATGACCGTGTCGGCCAATGCGCCGCCTTGCGTCAGAGCGGCAACGGAGATCGAAAAAAGGATATGTCGGGTTTTCATGATCATTTCACCTGGGTGATGGTCTGGGCAATGTGGTCTGTATCGACGCTGCCGCCGCTATCGACTTCGATGTGCCTGATCCCGTGCGGTACGGGCTCGATATGTTCCAGTTGATAGTCAAGTACCTTGCGGTCGGCGTCAGAGATGTTGTCTTTTTCCGTGGCGCGCTGGCGCAGACGTTCTTCGAGTACCGATTTGTCGGCGCTGGTGGTGACGACGGACAGCGGGATGCCAGCCGTGGTTGCAAAGTTGGCGAATGGTGCAATTTGCTGTTGCTTCAGGAAGGTGGCATCAACGATCACCGGATAACCGGCGGCGCTGATCAGCTGGGTCAGTTCGAGCAGCCGTGAGTAGGTTTTTTCCGTCAGTTCACTGGCGTAGAGGCCTTCGTTGAGTTCGCCGGTGACCTGTTGCTGATCGGCGAACAGGCGTTTGCGCTCGCGGTCGGAGCGGATACGGAAGGCACCCATTTTTTCCAGCAGGCGCTGGCCGAGCCACGACTTGCCGCTGGCCGAGACGCCACGCATCAGCACAATGTAGGGGCTGGTCTCGCGGGTAAATGATTCGGCGAGATCGGCATAGCTCTGGTAAGCGGCGCTGACGGTCTGGCGTTCCTCTTCCGATAATTCCTGCGCCAGACGGAACCCGGCGATCTTGGCACGGACCAGCGCGCGATAGACCTGGTAGAAGCGCAGCAAGCGCAGGCCTTCGTAGTCGCCGGTGTTTTCGAGGTAGCGGTTCATCAGGCGTTGCGCCATGCCCGGCTGGCCGCGGTCGGTCAGATCCATGGTCAGGAAAGCCATTTCGCTGATGACGTCGATCCAACGGAACTCGTCGTTGAATTCGATGCCGTCGAAGATCACGACCTCGCCATCGACCAACGTAATATTGCCCAGGTGCATGTCGCCGTGGCATTCACGGATGAAACCGTCGGCCTTGCGTTGTTGCAGCAGGGGTTTGAGTTCGACGTATTGCGCTTCCGACCAGGCTTCCAGTCGGTCGAGCTGATCCAGTTGGGTATCGTTGCCGAGTAGTGGGCGGATCTGCTCGAAGTTCTGCGCCACGGGTGCGTAGACCGATTCGGCCGAGCCCAGTTCGCTGTCTTCACCCGCGACTGCCGCATTGGCGTGAAAGTCGGCCACGATGTCGGCGATGGCGTCGATGATGTCGTTGCCGAGCTTGCCAGCGGCCAGTACCTTGTCGAGCAGCTGGTCCTGATCGAAGCGGCGCATTTTCACGGCGTATTCGATGGCCTCGCCTTCAGTGTCGAGCCGTGGCTGCTCGATGCTGCCGGTGATCGGGACGGCTTCGAGGTAGATCTGCGGTGCAAGACGGCGGTTGAGCCGGATCTCCTCTTCGCAGAAGTGCTTGCGGTCTTCGAGCTTGAGGAAATTCAGAAAGCCGAAGTCGAGGGGTTTCTTGATCTTGTAGGCGTAGTCGCCGGCGAGCAGTACGGAAGAGATATGGGTTTCGAGCAACTGGACGTCATCGGTCGGATGCGGGAAGGGTTTCTGCGTCTGCAGATTCTTGACCAGTCGTGCATGTTGTTCGACGCTCATCAGCGGTTCCATTATGATATTGCCCCTTTTATTCGGCTCAGGTTGCAAAGTTCAACCTGGACATTATTACTCTGCTTCGTAACGTCGAAGCGGCCCATGTGCAGCGCAATGATAGACTAGTCCCCCAACGGCTCCAAACGGGTTCGCACTGTCAGCCCCCATTTTTCACAGTCCTTGAATCTCCGGAAATCCATGACCAAACCCCGCAAGAAAAAGTCGCGCCGCAGTGGCGGAAGATCACGCATCTGGCGAGTATTGCTATGGCTGCTGCTGATCACCATTGGCCTCGGCCTGGTGGTCGGCATCCCCTGGGTGTGGAAACTGGACTGGCAGGTCACATCCCGTTTCGAAGGCAATCGCTGGGAGTTGCCGGCGCGTGTCTATGCACGTCCGCTGGAGCTGTATGCTGGGCTGAAGCTGTCGCCGACCGCACTCAGGCGGCAGCTGGAATGGTTGCACTACGTCAAGGTGCATGCGGTGCGCAAGCCAGGTGAGTACAGCGTCAAGGGTGGCCGTTTCGACATCTACACCCGCAGTTTCAACTTTCCGGACGAGCGCCAGCCGGCACAGCGCATTCTGCTGGCGATCCGCGATGGCCGGCTTGCGTCCATCAAGGATGCTGCGAGCAACAAACCGCTCGGGCTGTTTCGCATGGAGCCGGTGCGCATCGCCAACATCTACCCGCGTCACAATGAAGATCGGGTACTGGTGAAGCTCGACGATGTGCCGCCATTGCTGGTCAAGGCGCTGTTGAAAGTCGAAGACAAGGCTTTCTACCAGCACCACGGCGTACGGCCAACCTCGATCCTGCGTGCAATGATTGCCAATCTCAAAGCAGGGCGCACGGTGCAGGGTGGCAGCACGCTGACGCAGCAGCTGGTGAAAAACTTCTTCCTGTCCAATGAGAAGACCATCGTCCGCAAGCTGAACGAGGCGATCATGGCGCTGCTGCTGGAGTGGCACTATGACAAGGATGAGATTCTCGAAGCCTATCTGAATGAAATCTATCTTGGCCAGGATGGTGCCCGCGCGGTGCATGGCTTTGGTCTCGCCAGTCAGTTTTACTTTCAGCGTCATCTGTCGGAACTGTCGCCAGAGCAGCTCTTGTTGCTCGTGGGCATGGCCAAGGGCGCGTCCTATTTTGACCCGCGCCGGCATCCGCAGCGGGCGCGGGCGCGGCGCGATATCGTGGTTCAGGTGCTGGTGCGCGAAGGCGAGCTGGATCCCGATGCAGCGCAGATTCTGATGAACCGGCCATTGGGTGTGACCCGCAAGGTGCCGTCCAGCGTTACCCGCTATCCGGCCTTTCTCGACCTGGTGCGCAAACAGCTGCGGCGCGACTACCGTGACGAGGACTTACAGAACGAGGGTCTGGTGGTGTTCACCACGCTTGACCCGGAGATTCAATTCCAGACCGAGCAGGCAGTCGTCAATCAGCTGGCGAAGATCGAGAAGGATCGCGGACTTGAATCCGGCATCCTGCAGGGCGCGATGATGGTGGCATCGGTGGATCAGGGCGAGGTGCTGGCATCGGTGGGGGGGCGCGATCCACGCTATGCTGGTTTCGATCGCACGTTGGCGATGCGGCGGCCCATTGGTTCGATGGTCAAACCCGCGGTCTATCTCACCGCGCTGGCGCACCCGCGCATCTACAATCTGCTGACCCCGCTCGATGACAGTGAACTGGTGCTGGAACTGCCCAACGGCGATGTCTGGGCACCGGGGAACTATGATCAGGAGAGCCATGAGAACGTCACGCTCATCTCGGCGCTGGTGCATTCCTACAATATCGCCAGCGTTCGCCTGGGGCTGCATGTGGGCATCGACAATGTGGTGAAAATGTTGCGCGCGCTGGGCATTACGAGCCATATCAACCCCTATCCCGCGTTGCTGCTGGGCGCGCTGGATATTCCGCCGATCGAGGCGCTACAGATGTACCAGACGATCGCTGCCAATGGCTATCGCACACCGCTGCGCGCGATTCTGGCGGTGGTCGATCAGCAGGGGCAGACGCTGCAACGTTACCCGCTGGAAGTGGAACAAGTGGTGCCCTCCGAGCCAGTGTTTCTGTTGACCACAGCCTTGCAGCAGGTGACCGAGCGCGGCACAGCGCGGGCGCTGCAATACCTGTTGCCGCCAGATCTGACCGTAGCGGGCAAGACCGGTACCACGAACGATCTGCGCGACAGCTGGTTTGCCGGTTTTTCCGGCTCGCATGTCGCGGTCGCCTGGGTGGGGCGCGACGACAATCAGCCCACCGGGCTGACCGGCTCGTCAGGTGCGCTACGGGTCTGGGCGGCTGCGGTGCGCAAGCTCGATACCACGCCATTGACGCCGGTCGAGCCGGATACCGTACAATGGGCCATGGCCGATATCGAACATGGCCTGCTGACCGATGGTCAGTGTGGCGAGGGGGTCTGGCTGCCGTTTCTGCCCGGTTCGGTGCTGCCCGGCAAGCTTGACTGCGAAGCGCTGCGGCAGCAGCAAGAGGAATTGGGGCCAGAAGCGGGTGTGGGTCGCCGTACGGTCACCACGAGTGGTGCCGGATCGAATACAGCCATTCCGCGCGGTGGCAACAGAACATGGGGAACATTGCGTTGAAACTGAATCATTCTTTACATGGTATTGGCTTGCTCATGCTGGCCAGCGCGCTGCTGCTTGCCGGCTGCGCCACGGGCCCGACGCAGACGCGCATACCGCGCCCGGCTTCTCAGCCTGCTCAACAACCGCCGCAGCAACAGCCCATGCCACAACCCGAGCCAGCTGTTGAGACAATGCCGCTGGAACGTGGCGAGCCACTGCGCCCGCAGGCCATGCCGCAGCCCGAGCGACTACCTCCGTCGGCTGAAATGGCGGGAGAGATCATGGTCGAGCCGGTCGAACCCCCATCGGCCAATCCAGTCGTCGTCAGCCTGCTGCAACAGGCTGACAGCTTGGCGGCCAGTGGTCAGCTCGACCGCGCCGCCGCCAGTGTTGAACGTGGTCTTCGTATTGCGCCGAAAGATGCCTCGCTATGGCAGAAGCTGGCGCGCATCCGGCTGGAGCAGGGCAAGTATCACCAGGCCGAGTCGATGGCGAAAAAGTCCATCGCGCTGGCGCGGGGTCGTCCCGGCATGATCGCCGATAACTGGAAGCTGATCGCCGAAGCGCGCCAGGCCAGGGGTGATGCGGTTGGGGCGCAACGGGCGCTGGATAAAATGATGCAGTACAGC
>CAZQXF010000078.1:0-9438 GCA_964596975.1 uncultured Thiotrichales bacterium
GGCGATATGCCCAGGCCTGCTTGGTCAGATCGTCATAGATGATCAGCGCATCTTCACCACGATCGCGGAAATACTCGCCCATGGTGCACCCGGCGTATGGGGCAATATACTGCATCGCAGCCGATTCGGCGGCGTTGGCCGCCACGACGATGGTGTGATCCATGGCGCCGAACTCTTCGAGCTTGCGCACAGTGTTGGCAACCGTCGAGGCCTTCTGACCAACAGCAACATAGATACATTTGATGCCGGTGCCCTTCTGATTGATGATCGCGTCGATCGCCACCGCCGATTTTCCGGTCTGGCGGTCGCCAATGATCAACTCACGCTGACCACGGCCGACAGGCACCATCGCATCGATCGCTTTTAGGCCAGTCTGCACTGGCTGATCGACCGACTTCCGTTCGATGACGCCGGGCGCCATTCTTTCGATCGCATCGAAGCCGTCATTGTCGATCGGGCCCTTGCCGTCGATCGGATTGCCGAGGGCATCAACGACGCGCCCAAGCAGCCCGCGTCCGACCGGGACTTCGAGAATGCGTCCGGTACATTTGGCAGTATCGCCCTCGGTAATGTGCTTGTAGTCACCAAGGATGACCGCACCGACCGAATCGCGCTCCAGGTTGAGCGCCATTCCATAGGTGTCACCCGGAAATTCGATCATCTCGCCGGACATGACGTCGGCAAGCCCGTGGATGCGTACGATTCCGTCGGTGACACTGACAACGGTACCTTCGGTGCGCGCTTCGGCGGCCGATTCGAAGTCGGCGATGCGCTTCTTGATGAGTTCGCTGATTTCAGCGGGATTCAATTGCATGATTTCAATTCCTCTTAGCGAGTCAGGGCTGCGTTCAGCTTCTCGATTCGGCCTTTCAGGGATCCGTCGATGACCAGATCGCCGGCACGAATCAGTGCGCCGCCGAGCAGGCTTTTGTCAACGTGGCTGGTGATCTTGACCTCACGTCCGAGGCGTTTCTTCAATGCCTCTTCGAGTGTCAGTCGCTGCTCTTTGCTCAGGCGCCGAGCCGAATAGACCTCGGCCTCGACGGTGCCTTGCGCATCTGCGCGCAGCTTGTCGTAGAGCATCGACAGTTCCGGCAGGATCGTTAAACGACCATTTTCAGCCAGCAGCTTGATCAGGTTCTTGCCTTGCTCGTCGATATCATCACCACATGCGGTGGTGAAGAGATCGGCCACCTCCTGCTTGGTCAGCCTCGGGTCGGTGACCAGCTTGTGGAGTTCAGGGTCCAGCGACGCAGCAGCCATGAACTGCAACTGTTTCGACCACTTGGCCTGCGCCTTTTCCGAATCCCCGAGCTCAAGGATCGCCCTGGCATAGGGACGTGCGGCGGTTACGAGATCAGACATGATTCATCTCCGTCAGATTTGCGAGGCCAGCTCGTCCAATACCTTGCTGTGGACGGAAGCATCGACTTCCTTGCTCAGGATCTTTTCGACACCCTGCAAGGCAATCGTAGAGACATCCTTGCGCAGGTCTTCTCTTGCCTTGGCGACTTCGCGTTCGATCTCGGCTTCGGCGGCCACCTTCAGGCGTTCGCCTTCTTCGCGCGCTGCGTTCTTCGCTTCGTCGATGATTTCGCTACTGCGGCGTTGTGCCTGTGCAATGATCTCGGCAGCCTGTTGCTTGGCTTCGGCCAGCGCTTCCTTGGCTCGCTCCTGAGCAAGTTCCTGCTCGTGGGCGCCGCGTTCAGCAGCGGCAAGCCCTTCCGCAATACGCGCCTTTCTGTCTTCGAGCATGTTGATCATGGGTTCCCAAAGCACTGCCTTGATGAACCAGATCAGCGCTGTGAAAACCAGCATCTGACCGATCAGTGTTGCTGTAATGTTCACGGCAACCTCCGCGTTAGGTTAACTGGGTGGGAAACGCGGTCCGTTCAACCGCCAATGGCTGCCTTGGCCGCACCGACAAACGGGTTGGCAAAGATGAACCACATGGCAATACCCAGAACGATCATCGGAAATGCCTCCATCAGGCCACCGGTGAACAGCATTTGCCCGGTCAGCTGGGGACGCATTTCCGGTTGGCGTGCGATGCCTTCCATGAATTTGGAACAGATCAGGCCCCAACCCAGGGCGGACCCCAAACCGGCCGCAGCCAGGATGATACCGACACCCAGAGCGGTGTATGCGTAGATAGTAGCGAGTTCAGCAGGACTCATTAGCTAGTCTCCTTTAGTAAATGAATAAATATCAGATAGATGAAAGTGTCAGTGGTCTTCCTGATGCGCCAGTCCCAGATAGACGATCGTCAACAGCATGAAGATAAACGCTTGTAGCGTAATGACCAGAATATGGAATATCGCCCACAGTGTTCCGAGCAATACTTGAGCCGGGAGCACCATATAGGAGAACGACAGGAGCGCAATCAGCAGAAACAGCAGCTCGCCGGCGAACATGTTACCGAACAGTCGCAATGCCAGGCTGACAGGTTTCGCCAGCTCTTCGATGGTGGTCATCACGATGTTCACCGGAATCAGGAATTTGCCAAAAGGGTGAAATAGATATTGCTTGGCATAACCCACAAACCCTTTCACCTTGATGTTGTAGTAGACGATCATCGCGAACACGACAATGGCAAGACCAAACGTGGTATCGAGATTGGTCGTGGGCACGACCTTCATGTAGACGTGGTGCGGGTCAGCGCCAACCAAGCCTGCAACCCATGCACTGAACCCGGGAATCAAATCGACGGGTACGAGATCCATCGAGTTCATCAGGAAAACCCAGACAAAAATCGTCAAGCCAATGGGTCCGATATAGGGGTTGCTACCGGGGAATATATCCTTCACCTGCTGATTGACGAATTCAACGATGGCTTCGACCAGGTTCTGAAACGGGCCAGGCTTGTCGGGATCAAGGTTCTTGCCAACATACCATGCGCCCCAGGCAAACAGCCCGGCCAGCAGTACGCTCCACAGAAAGGTATCGACAAAAAAGGCGCCAAAATCGATGATGGATGAAGGCTTGTGGGTTTCCGGATCACAGCCTATGCACCAGTTGGTCAGGTGATGCTGGATATATTGAACCGGATGGGCGGAAATCGGATCAGCTGCGGTGGTCACGTATCTTTCCCAGTTTTATTTTGAAATCGAGATCAGGGTTGCCGCCGGCCAAAAAAGTAGGCGATCTGCGCAAGCCCGAAGGTCAATAACAGCGGCTGTGGCGTCAGTTGCAGCGCCTGCAGCCCTACCCCCAGCGCCACGAGAACAAACACGAAGCGCTGCACGGCGTTGAAATAGATAGCATAAATGCCACGCGTGACATCTTCTTCTGCCATCTCTCCGGCCAACTCGACTTTTCGGCCAAGCCAGAGCGTGTTGATCAGGGCGATTCCGCCACCATAAATGGCCGCGATTACACCATCGGTTCCGTACCAATGCCACGCCAGCGCTACCGCCAGGAGCACGAGTCCGGCCTGAATACTAAACAGGCGTTTCATGCTGGCACCGGCCTCCCACAATCAATATTACACGTCTTCCCGAACGGCGCGACAATCCATGCTAATCGACAGCGCAGAAGGACGACCGGGTCGTTTTCACCAAAAACGGCGCAGCACAAACCCTCGCAAGCCGCGTCGCGTTTTGGGACGGCGGAGTATAGTCGTCGCCTAATATTCGGTCAATAAAAGTTATGCCCAAATAGCCTGAACTTATCGTGGGTATCTTGGTGTGATGAATAACTACGATAAGCGCTCAGAGCATATGCTCCAAAATACCGTCCAGCTCATCCAGGTTACTGTACGAAACCGTGATTTTTCCTTGGCCCTTGCTGTTGTATTGAATCTTTACCGGTGCACCCAGCTTATCCGCCAGATCATTTTCCAAGCGCACGACATCCGGCGAACGCTCCGGCTTCGCCGGCTTCGACTTGCTTTGATCCTCAGCCTTCAGTTTGCGAATGTAGCGCTCGGTTTCCCGCACCGACAATCCCTTGGCAGCGATGTGGCGCGCTGCGCTGACCTGGGTCTGGCCAGTCAGTGCCAGCAAGGCACGTGCATGACCCATCTCCAGCTGGCCTTCGTCCAGCATCTCCTTGACACCATCCTCCAGGTCGAGCAGGCGCAGCAGGTTGGTCACAGCGGTACGTGATCGCCCCACTGAATCGGCTGTCTGCTGATGGGTCAGGCCGAACTCGTCGATCAGCCGCTGCAGCGCCTGGGACTCTTCCAGTGGATTGAGATTTTCGCGCTGTATATTCTCGATCAGCGCCATCGCTGCGGCGGCCTGATCGGGAACATCCTTGATGATGGCCGGGATCTCATGCATGCCCGCCATTTGCGCGGCACGCCAACGGCGCTCGCCAGCGATCAATTCATAACCATCAGCAATGGGGCGAACAACGATTGGCTGCACCAGCCCCTGAGTTCGGATCGACTCCGCCAGCTCTTCGAGACTCTCCTGACGGATGTGGATTCTGGGCTGATACTGGCCGCGCTGGATTTTCTCGACAGGCAGTTTCGACAACTCGGAATCCGCTACATCTTTCTTGTCATGCCGATGACCTGAGCTGAGCAGAGCGTCGAGGCCCCGCCCCAAACCGGCTTTTCTTCTAGCCATGGCTTTCCACTCCGGTATTCACGTTGATACCACCGTTGATGCGGCGCAGTACCTCACCAGCCAGGGTCAGATAGGCCTTGGCACCCGTGGAGGAGCGATCGTAATACAGAATCGGCGCACCATGACTGGGTGCTTCGGCCAAACGGATGTTCCGCGGCACGATGGTATTGAATACCTTGTCGCTGAAGTGTGACTCCAGCTGGGCCGACACGTCCCGCGCCAGATTATTGCGCGGGTCGTACATGGTGCGCAGCAATCCAAAGATTTCCACCTCGGAATTGACCGAATTTTTTATCTCGTCGATGGTGTTCAGTAGCGCGCTCAATCCTTCCAGCGCGTAGTATTCACACTGCATCGGAATCAGAATGCCTTTCGCCGCCACCATCGCGTTGACCGTCAGCATGTTCAATGATGGCGGGCAGTCGATAAAGATGAAGTCGTACTCTCCTGCAACACTCTCCAGCGCCTTGCGCAGCTTGTATTCGCGACCGAACATCGATGTCAGCTTCACTTCGGCAACGGTAAGATCTCCATTGGCCGGTAACAGATCGAAATGCCACTCCTCCAGCGGCACGACGACATCGGCGATCGTCGCGTCTCCCAGCAGTACATCGCAGGTGGTCAGTTCGAGATCGTGCTTGTCGACACCGCAACCCATGGTGGCATTGCCTTGCGGGTCGGTGTCGATCAGCAGTACACGACGCTTGGTGGCCGCCAGCGATGCGGAGAGATTGACGCTCGTCGTCGTTTTGCCGACGCCGCCTTTCTGGTTGGTGACTGCGAAAACCTGGGTCATGGCATTGCCGTAATCGTGATCAAATGACGTTCTGCCGCCAGGCCTGGAACCTGAAGCGGAACCACAGTGTACTCGAAATTTGCCGCTAACGCGCCCAATTCCTGTTGCGGTAATTTACCCTTCATGGCGAACAACCGGCCGCCCTCAGCCAGCGCCACTGCGGTCTGCCGCACAAAATCGGCCGTGCTGGTGAAGGCCCTGCTGATAATGAGATCAGCACGATGTTCAGCGCAATAGGCGTCAGCGCGTCCCTGGATCACGCTGACATTGTCGAGCGCGAGCGTGGTCACCGCATGGCGCATGAAGCGCACCCGCTTGGCTGCTGCATCGAGCAGGGTGAAGCTGATGTGAGGATTGAAGATCGCCAGAGGAATGCCGGGCAGACCGGCACCCGAGCCGACGTCCAGCACTGTTTGCGCGGGTGGCAGATAGGGGTGAACCGCAAGACTATCGAGCAAGTGGTGTACTACCATCTGCTCCGCATCGCTGATCGCCGTAAGGTTGTCCACCCGATTCCACTTCTCGATCAGCGTGATGTAGCGCAAAGCCTGGGCCTGCTGTGCTGGCGTCGAGGCAATGCCGAGTGCATCCAGCCCATTGTCCAGGATCGTCTGCAGCGACATCGTCAGGCAGACTTTTTCTGCTTCCGGGAGGCCATTTTTTTCAGATGCACCATCAACAAGGAGAGGGCAGCCGGCGTAACCCCGGGTATTCTGCTTGCCTGTCCAATGGTCCCCGGCCGGTGGTCGGCCAGTTTCTGGCGCACCTCATGGGACAGACCAACAACATCGGCGTAGTCAATTGTGTCGGGAAGCAGCGTGTCCTCATGACCTTTGAGCTTGGCGATTTCTTCCTGCTGGCGTGCGATGTAGCCTGAATACTTCACCTGTATCTCGACTTGCTCGGCAACCACGGGATCGCTGACGGCCGGGCCAGCAGCATCGAGCGAGGTCAGCGCATCATAGGTCATGTCGGGGCGCCGCAGCAGCTCTTCGAGACGGTATTCCCGCGTCGGTGCAGCACCGGGCAGGGCAGCCAACTCGGTATCCGAAAGCCGCGCCGGATGCAGCCAGGTATCGTGCAAACGCTGCAACTCCTTTTCCACCGCCTCGCGTTTGGCATTGAACAGGGCCCACTGTTCATCCCCGACCAAGCCGAGCCGGCGACCGGTTTCGGTCAACCGAAGATCCGCGTTGTCCTCGCGCAGTAGCAGGCGATGTTCGGCACGGCTGGTAAACATGCGATAGGGTTCGAGTGTGCCCTGGGTAATCAGATCATCGACCATGACGCCGATATAGGCCTCATCCCGACCCGGACTCCAGCTCTGCTTGCCCTGAACCTGCAACGCCGCATTGATACCGGCGAGCAGACCCTGCGCCGCCGCTTCCTCATAGCCGGTCGTGCCGTTGATCTGGCCGGCGAAGAACAAACCGGGGACAAAGCGCGTCTCCAGCGTATTTCGCAGATCACGCGGATCGAAGAAGTCATATTCGATGGCATAACCGGGACGAGTGATGAACGCGTTTTCAAAACCCTTGATCGAACGCACGAAGGCATACTGCACATCGAAGGGCAGGGAAGTGGAAATGCCGTTGGGATAGACCTCGTTCGAGGTCAGACCTTCGGGTTCAATAAAGATCTGGTGACTGTCCTTGCCCGCAAAACGAACGATCTTGTCCTCGATCGACGGGCAATAGCGTGGCCCGACACCTTCGATCACACCGCTGTACATCGGCGAGCGATCCAGACCGCCCATGATCAACTCGTGTGTCTGCGCATTGGTGTGGGTGATATGGCAAACCATCTGCCGAGGATGGTCGTCACGACTGCCACGCAAGGAGAAAACCGGGCGCGGCTCGTCGCCTGGCTGGGATTCGAGCATCGAAAAATCGATCGACCGGGCGTCGATGCGCGGTGGTGTCCCGGTCTTCAAACGATTGACGCGGAATGGCATCTCCCGCAGCCGCTGGGCCAGGGCAATGGCGGGCGGGTCGCCGGCACGACCACCACGATGCTGGCTCTCACCAATATGAATCAGTCCGTCGAGGAAGGTGCCGACCGTCAGCACCACTGCCTTGGCGGCAAACTCCAAGCCCATCTGGGTGCGCACGCCGGCAACCCGCTCACCATCCATCAGCAGGTCATCGACGGCCTGCTGGAACAGCTTCAGGGTCGGCTCGTTCTCGACGAAGCCCCGGATTGCTGCCTTGTAGAGCACACGATCCGCCTGGGCACGGGTGGCCCGCACCGCTGGACCCTTGCGCCGGTTGAGCATGCGAAAATGGATGCCTGCGCGATCCGCAGCGCGCGCCATGACACCGCCGAGCGCATCGATCTCCTTGACCAGGTGCCCTTTGCCGATGCCGCCGATGGCCGGGTTGCAGCTCATCTGGCCAATGGTTTCGATATTATGGGTCAGCAGCAGGGTGCTGGCGCCACTGCGCGCGCTGGCCAGTGCGGCTTCGACGCCGGCATGGCCACCACCAACGACAATGACATCGAAGTGTTCAGGATATTTCATGGTATCGCAGCATTCATCAGGCAAGGGATGCCTTACGTTAAACGGTTTTTCTTAGGTAGTACAACGCTACTTGAAGCAGGGAAATCAAGTCACTTGCCGATACAAAAGGACGAAAAGATCTCACCGAGCAGATCGTCGGCGGTAAACCGTCCGGTAATTTGGCCCAGCTGGGTCTGCGCCAGACGCAGCTCCTCGGCCATCAGTTCACCGGCCTGGTAGTCGATCAGTTGGCTACGGGCACGCTGCAGTGCCTGCAATGTCTGTTCCAGGGCGCTAAGGTGCCTGCGCCGGGCAGTAAACAAGCCTTCAGTAGTCGCTTCATAGCCCACCGCGGCTTCTAGCTTGCGGCGCAGGGCGTCGATACCCGCGCCGGATTTGGCAGACAAGTAGACAGTATCGCCTGTGACGCCTGGTTCATGCCCGGTACGGTCGATCTTGTTGTAGACACGAATAACCGGGAGGCGGGCAGGGAGCTGGTCGAGAATCTGCTGATCGGCATCAACGAAGCCGGTTTCAGCATCGATCAGCAGCAACACCAGATCGGCGCGCTCGATTTCAGCCCAGGCACGGCGGATCCCTTCACGTTCGACCGGGTCGTCGCTGCTGCGCAGGCCAGCGGTGTCGATCACGTGCACCGGCATGCCGTCTAGCTGGATCTGCTCCTTCAGCACATCACGCGTCGTGCCGGCAATGTCGGTCACGATGGCGGCCTCACGCCCCGCCAGCTGGTTGAGCAGGCTGGACTTGCCTGCGTTCGGTTGCCCGGCAATCACCAGATGCAGTCCGTCCCGCAGCAAAGTGCCTTGAGCGGCTTTGCGAAACACCTCCTGGAGTTGATCGAGCAGGGTATCGAGACGGCGCAGCGACTCGCCATCAGCCAGGAAATCGATCTCTTCCTCAGGAAAATCGAGCGCCGCTTCCACATACATGCGCAATCCGATCAAGTCGTTCAGAATGGCATCGACGACACGGGAGAAGTCACCCTGCAGTGAGCGCAGCGCCGAGCGCGCTGCCTGTTCCGAACCCGAATCGATCAGGTCGGCAATCGCTTCCGCCTGGGCCAGATCAAGCTTGTCGTTGAGAAAGGCGCGTTCGGAAAATTCTCCGGGATGGGCCGGGCGAGCGCCCAGTTCCAGGCAGCGTGACAGCAGCATGTCCATCAGTACTGGTCCCCCATGGCCCTGGAGTTCCAGCACGTCTTCGCCGGTGAACGAGTGGGGGCCGGGGAAGTAGAGCGCTATACCTTCGTCGAGTGGCTCGCCAGCCGCATCGAGGAAAGCCTGATAGCGGGCGTAGCGCGGGGCAGGGCAGCCGCCCAGAATGGCAGTCGCAATCGATTGAACCTGGGGGCCGGAGACTCGAACGATGCCGACGCCACCCCGGCCAACCGGCGTTGCGACGGCGGCGATGGTATCGACGACTGCGCTCACCTGCGTGCTTTTTCTGCCTCCTGTTCGATTCCCCGTGTAATGTACCACTGCTGTGCAATCGACAGGATATTGTTCACAACCCAGTACAGCACCAGGCCAGACGGGAAGAAGGCGAAG
>CAZQXF010000079.1:0-9412 GCA_964596975.1 uncultured Thiotrichales bacterium
CGGTTGAATTTGGACGCATCGCGGCACAGACAGCCAAACAGGTCATCATGCAGAAAGTTCGAGAGGCCGAGCGTGAGCTGATCGTCGAGGCTTTCCAGCACCGGGTCGGTGAACTGCTGATGGGCCTGGTCAAACGCACCGAGCGCAAAGGCGTCTTTGTCGATCTGGGCAACAATGTTGAAGCCTTTATCCCCCGTGATCAGTTGATCCCGCGTGAAATTCTGCGCATGGGCGATCGTGTTCGCGGCTATCTGTATGATGTCCGCTCCGAGCAGCGTGGTCCGCAACTGTTCATGAGCCGGACCATGCCGGAATTCCTCGAACAGCTGTTCCAGCTTGAAGTGCCCGAGATTGGGCAGGGGCTGATCGATATCATGGGCAGTGCTCGTGACCCCGGTTTGCGTGCCAAGATTGCTGTCCGCAGTAATGACCCACGGCTCGATCCTGTCGGTGCCTGTGTCGGCATGCGCGGCTCACGGGTGCAGACCATCTCCAACGAACTGGGCGGTGAGCGCGTCGATATCATTCTCTGGGACGATAACCCGGCACAGTTCGTCATCAATGCGATGTCACCCGCCGATGTGGTGTCGATCGTCGTCGACGAAGACAAGCACAGCATGGACGTTGCCGTTACCGAAGAGAAGCTGTCGCAGGCCATTGGCCGCAATGGACAGAATATCCGCCTGGCCAGCCAGTTGACCGGCTGGGAATTGAACGTGATGAGCGAATCCGATGCCGAAGAAAAAAGCGAGGAAGAAGCGCGTCGCTATCTTGAAGATCTGATGAAATACCTCGATGTCGATGAAGATGTCGCCGCCATTCTGGTACAGGAAGGCTTTACCAGTATCGACGAGGTAGCCTATGTGGCCGAAGAGGAGATGCTGGCGATCGAGGAATTTGATGAGGACATTGTTGCGGAGTTGCGCAATCGTGCCCGTGATGCACTGTTGATTCGTGCCATTGCCGATGAGGAACAGCTCGAAGGCGGAACGCCAGCGGAGGATCTGCTGGCAATGGAAGGCATGGACGAGGAGACTGCGAAGCGATTGGCGGCAAAGGGAATCTGTACCATGGAAGACCTTGCGGAACAGGCTGTCGAGGATATTCTCGACATCGAGGGCATCGATGAAGAGCGCGCCGCCGCCCTGATCATGACCGCACGCGAACCCTGGTTTGCCGCCGAGCAAGCCGAATGATGAAAGGGGGGAGAATCCAATGAGTAATATTACCGTTAAACAACTGGCCGAAGTGGTTGGTACGCCAGTTGACAAGCTGCTGACTCAACTGAAGGAAGCCGGTGTCGAGGCATCGAGTGCAGAACAGGAACTCGACGAAACGCAGAAAATGAAGCTGTTGGCGCATCTGCGAGCCAGCCATGGACAGAAAGAAAGCACCAGCAGTGGTGGCAAGAAGATCACGCTCAAACGCAAAAGCGTGGGAACGCTGAAGGTCAAGGGTGCGAACCGGGCCGGCTCGAAAACGGTTCAGGTGGAAGTGCGCAAACGCCGCACCATCGCCAAGGAAGATATCGCTGCTAAGGCCGAAACGCCCGCGCCTGCACCGACCTCGGCAGAGGTGGCCGAGCCACAAACGGCGGCAAAGGCGGAACCCGCGCCAGCGGCCACAGGCCTCGATGCATTGACGAAACAGGTCGAGCTTGAACGCAAGGCGTTGATCGACGCGCAAAAGGCCAAGCAGGCAGAAGAGGCGCAGAAACAGGCTGAGGCAGAACGGCTCAAGGAAGAGAAACGCCTTGCCGAAGAAGCGGCCAAGAAGGCTGCTGAGCAAGCGGCTCAACCGGCTCAACCGGCTGAGCCCGCGGTAACACCGCCGCCTCCGCCACCCCCGCCTGCTGCGGAGAAAAAGCCCAAGGCCAAGAAAAAGCCGGCGCACCGCAAGGCAGAGCCATCGCGTTTCTCACGTGATCGCCTGCATGTTGATCGCAGTGCCGGTCGACGCAAGTCGAAACATGGCCGCCGCGTGATTCAGACCGAGAGCAAGCACGGTTTCGAAAAGCCGACCGCGCCGGTGGTGCGAGAGGTGGAAATCGGTGACAGCATCACGGTTGGCGATCTGGCACAGGCGCTCGCCGTCAAGGCATCCGAGATCATCAAGGCGTTGATGGGCATGGGCGTCATGGCCACCATCAACCAGGTCCTGGACCTGGATACTGCGGCGCTGGTCACTGAGGAACTCGGCCATAAGGTCAAGCTCAAGGAAGACAAGGATCTGGAAACCCAGCTCGCCGAGCATGCCATGAGCAGTGCGGATGATCGCGAGCAACTGCCACGTGCGCCGGTCGTCACCATTATGGGGCATGTCGATCACGGCAAGACCTCGCTGCTCGACTACATCCGCCGCACCAAGGTGACAGCCGGTGAAGCTGGCGGCATTACCCAGCATATCGGTGCCTATCATGTGGATGGTGACAATGGTGGCATCACCTTTCTCGATACGCCGGGCCACGCGGCATTTACCGCGATGCGGGCACGGGGTGCGCAGGTCACCGATATCGTTGTTGTTGTCGTTGCCGCCGACGACAGCGTCATGCCCCAGACGAAAGAGGCGATCCAGCACGCAAAAGCTGCCGGTGTGCCGATGATCATTGCGGTCAATAAAATTGACAAGCCCGAGGCCGACCCCGAGCGCGTGCGCAACGAATTGGCTGCATTGGAAGTGATTCCGGAAGAGTGGGGCGGCGACACAATGTTCGTCAATGTCTCGGCGCATACGGGTGAGGGTGTCGATGATCTGCTGGAAAGCATTCAATTGCTGGCCGAGGTGCAGGAGCTGAAGGCACCAGTCGATGGTCTCGCATCTGGTGTTGTTGTCGAGTCATCACTCGACAAGGGACGTGGGCCCGTGGCAACGATCCTGGTGCAATCCGGCACCCTGAAACAGGGTGACATCATTCTGTCCGGTTCGGAGTTCGGCCGCGTGCGTGCGATGTTCGATGAGAACGGAAACAAGGTGAAAGAGGCCGGGCCATCGACGCCAGTCGAGGTATTGGGCCTGTCCGGTGTGCCGAACGCGGGCGACAACGTGATTGCCGTCGAGAATGAGCGCAAGGCGCGTGAAGCGGCCGAGTCGCGCAAGGACTCGCTGCGTGAGAGCAAACTCACGCAGCAGCAGGCGGCGCGCATGGAGAACCTGTTCAAGCAGATGCAGGACGGCGAGGTGGGCATTGTCAATGTCTTCATCAAGGCCGATGTACAGGGTTCCGCCGAAGCGTTGCGCGATGCGCTGCAAAAGCTCTCCACCGATGAAGTCCAGGTAAATGTGGTGGCCGCCAATGTGGGCGGTATCAGTGAATCGGATGTCAACCTCGCAGTGGCATCCAAAGCGATCATGATTGGCTTCAATGTCCGTGCCGACGCCACCGCGCGCCGGGCCGTCGAGGCAAACGAAGTCGATCTGCGTTACTACAATGTGATCTACGACGTGATCGACGACGTCAAGCAAGCCCTCAGCGGATTGCTGGCGCCCGAACTGCGTGAGGAGATCGTCGGTATTGCTCAGGTCAAGGATGTGTTCAAGTCCTCGGCGTTTGGCGCGGTCGCAGGTTGTCTGGTCGTCGAAGGTGTGGTCAAACGCGGCAACCCGATTCGCGTGTTGCGCGACAATGTCGTTATCTATGAGGGTGAGCTGGAATCGCTGCGGCGTTTCAAAGACGATGTCCAAGAGGTTCAGTCCGGTACCGAATGTGGTATTGCGGTGAAGAACTACAACGACGTGCGGCCCGGCGATCAGATCGAGAACTTCGTCCGTACCGAGGTCAAACGCGAGCTGTAATGCCAAGAGAATATCCGCGAGCGCTGCGGCTGGCCGAGCAGATCCACCGTGATCTGGCGCAGTTGGTCAGTCGCGAAATCAAAGACCCTCGTGTTGGCATGATCACCATCGAGGAGGTGGAGGTCTCTCCCGACCTCAGTCACGCAAAGGTCTATTACACGCTGTTCGCCGATCAGGGTGATCCTGTCGAGACGCAGGCGGGTCTCGACCGCGCGAAAGGATTTTTGCGGTCGCGCCTCGGCAAGGCATTGCGGGTACGTTTCACGCCGGAGCTGCATTTCATCTATGACGAGACAGCGGAAAAAGCCAAGGACCTGGAAGCATTGATCGCAAAGGCCAGGGCAAAGGACGAACACTAGATGGGGCGCAGGCGCAAACGTCCCGGCAGTCGGGACGTCAGCGGTGTGCTGTTGCTCGACAAGCCCTTGGGCATGAGTTCGAATGCGGCTTTGCAGCAGGTGATCCGACTGTTCAAGGCGCGCAAGGGGGGGCATACCGGCGCGCTGGACCCACTCGCCAGCGGCATGTTGCCAATCTGTCTTGGGGAAGCAACCAAGCTGTCGTCGTGGCTGCTGGATGCCGACAAGCATTATGCGGTAACGGCGCGCCTCGGTATGGCAACGGCCACGGGCGACACCGAAGGCGAAGTCGTCCAGGAAATGGACATCCCCACCTTCGACAGGCAGCGGCTCGAAGCAGTATTGCAGCAGTTTCGCGGCGACATCATGCAGGTTCCGCCGATGTATTCGGCATTGAAACGCGATGGTCGTCCGCTCTATGAACTGGCGCGTGAAGGCAAGGTCGTCGCAAGGGAGCCGCGACCGGTGAGCATCAGCCGCCTGGTCGTCACGAATATCGATCAGCAAGGATTTTCACTTGAAGTCAGCTGCTCCAAAGGCACCTATATTCGCACCCTGGTCGAGGATATTGCCGCCGCGCTCGGCAGTTGCGGGCATGTGACGATGCTGCGACGCCGCCACGTCGATCCCTATGAAGGCAGAGACATGGTGCCACTGACCGAACTCGAATCGCTGGCAGCTAAAGGATATGAAGCACTCGATGCACTGCTGCTGCCGGTCGATCAAGCGCTGCTGCACTGGCCCGCAGTGACGCTGGACGCGGCACAGTCGGCACGCATCGGCCATGGTCAGGCACTGGACTGGCCCGGCGGCACCGACAATGCACGCTGCCGGATCTATTCGGCGAGCGGGCGGTTTATTGGCCTGGGCCAGTTCAGCGAAGGGAAGTTGCTACCGCGCCGCCTGATGACGCAGACCTGAGTAGGTTGGTGCGCACCTAATCGGCGCACACCCTACAGCGCTAGAAAGAGTTGGAAACCGCTTGTCGGTAGGTTGGGCAAAGCGCAGCGTGCCCAACGAAGGCGGTACGGCCTTGAACACCGGAAGTAACGCAGACGTCGGAGTTCAGATAGGCAATATAGCAGCTCCCCCCTTTCGCAAAGGGGGGCAGGGGGGGATTTCAACGGCTTACCGTTGGCAGCAAGCCCCGGGAAATCCCCCTCAATCCCCCTTTAAGAAAGGGGGAGGCTATATGTTTGGTAGGTCGGTAGGTTGGGCAAAGCGCAGCGTGCCCAACAACGGTGGCACGGCGGCGAACGCTGGCAGCCAAAATGGATTTGAAACGTCAGATCGTGCACAGGTGGGGGGCGGTCTGATCGAATGTTATACTCCACCGCTTGTCTCCGGCTGGATGACCAGTCGGAGTGTCGTTTATTTATTGCACAACACACTCTGGAGCTTTGGCTTATGATTACGACTGAAGGAAAGGCAGAGATCGTCAAGAAATACCAGCGATCTGCTTCCGATACCGGGTCCCCGGAGGTGCAAGTGGCTCTTCTGACCGCGCGCATCAAGGACCTTACCCCCCACTTCGAAAAACACAAACACGATCACCATTCGCGTCGTGGTCTGATTCGTCTCGTCAACCAGCGCCGCAAGCTGCTGGACTACCTCAAAGGCAAGGATGAAGCACGCTACAAGTCACTGATTGCTGATCTCGGTCTGCGTCGTTAACTTTAGGAGAGAAGCATCGTGTCACTGATAAAAAAGACCTTCCAGTTCGGCGAGCATACCGTCACGCTGGAAACGGGTGAGATCGCGCGCCAGGCAACTGGCGCCGTGCTCATCAATATGGCGGACACCGTGGTGCTGGTGACCGTCGTCGCCGCCAAGGAAGCCGTCGAGGGGCGGGATTTCTTTCCCCTGACTTGCGACTACCAGGAGCGTACCTACGCCGCGGGCAAGATCCCCGGTGGATTCTTCCGCCGTGAGGGCCGTCCTTCCGAAAAGGAGACGCTGACCGCGCGTTTGATGGATCGTCCCCTGCGTCCGTTGTTCCCGAAAGGGTTTACCAACGAAACCCAGGTGATTGCAACGGTCAAGTCGTTGAACCCCGATGTCGACCCTGAAGTGCCGTCGATGATCGGTGCCTCGGCTGCGCTGGCGATCTCCGGATTGCCGTTCATGGGGCCGATTGGCGCTGCGCGGGTCGGCTATGTCGACGGCGAATATTTGCTCAATCCCGGTCGCGAGGCGCTCGAAGCATCGTCGCTGGATCTGGTCGTCGCTGGTACTGCCGACGCGGTGCTGATGGTTGAATCAGAAGCCAAGATGCTACCCGAAGACGTGATGCTCGGTGCGGTCATGTTCGGTCACGAGCAGATGCAGGTTGCGATCGAGGCCATCAAGGAGCTGAAGGCGGAAGCTGGCAAGCCTGCGTGGGATTGGCAGCCACCTGCCGAAAACACCGCATTGATCGATGCAGCGCGGGAAGCCGTAGGCAACGATCTGACAGCGGCTTACCAGATTGCCGACAAACAGGAACGCTACAACCGCATCGGCGAGATCAAGAAATCCCTGATCGAGCAGTTGGCGACGGGTGAAGAGGGCGCGCCCTCCGAAGCGGATGTACAGGCTGCGTTCAGCAAGCTCGAAAAAAGCATCGTCCGTGGCCGCATCATCGCCGGTGAACCACGTATCGACGGCCGAGACTTGCAAACGGTTCGTCCGATCACCGTCCGTACTGGCGTACTGCCGCGTACCCACGGTTCCGCGCTGTTCACCCGGGGCGAGACGCAGGCGATGGTCATTACCACGCTGGGCACAACCCGCGATGCGCAGATCATCGATGCGCTGGAAGGTGAGCGTCGCGAGCCGTTCATGCTGCACTACAACTTCCCGCCGTTCAGTGTTGGCGAGACCGGACGTGTAGGTTCACCGAAGCGTCGCGAAATCGGTCATGGCCGTCTGGCGAAGCGTGGCGTTCAGGCCGTATTGCCCGATCCCGAGGAATTTCCTTACACCATTCGCGTGGTATCGGAAATCACCGAGTCGAACGGCTCCAGCTCCATGGCCTCGGTCTGTGGCACCAGCCTGTCGATGATGGATGCAGGCGTACCGCTGAAAAATCCCGTAGCCGGCATCGCCATGGGTCTGGTCAAGGAGGGTGAGGATTTCGCCGTATTGACCGACATTCTCGGTGACGAAGATCACCTCGGCGACATGGACTTCAAGGTGGCTGGTACCGCGGATGGCGTCACAGCGTTGCAGATGGATATCAAGATCACCGGCATCACCCGCGAGATCATGCAGCAGGCGCTGGATCAGGCGAAAAATGGGCGCCTGTTCATTCTCGACGAGATGAACAAGGCCATCTCCGAGCATCGCGAAGAGATGTCAAAATATGCGCCGCGTTTTATCACCATGAAGATCAATCCGGAAAAGATTCGGGATGTGATCGGCAAGGGTGGTGCGACCATCAAGGGCATTACCGAAGCGACAGGTGCATCGGTCGATATCGACGACACCGGCGCCATCAAGATCGCCGCAGTCGACATGGAAGCCGGCATGGCCGCCAAGCGCATGATCGAGGAACTGACCGCCGACATCGAAGTCGGTCGAATCTACGAAGGCAAGGTCAGCAAGATCATGGACTTTGGTGCTTTTGTCACGGTGCTGCCGGGCAAGGACGGTCTGGTCCATATCTCGCAGATCTCCAACGAACGCGTCGAGAAAGTCACCGACAAGCTCAGCGAAGGCGATATCGTTCGCGTCAAAGTGCTGGAGCTGGATCGTCAGGGCCGGATTCGCCTTAGCATGAAAGCAATCGAAGAAGGCGAGTGATGTACTGAATCTTTTTTGATTCAGATCAATAAAAAAGGAGCTTCGGCTCCTTTTTTTATGCCTGTTGCAGCATCTTGTTGTCAATTCATGGCGTAGTTACGGTGTAGTCATTTCTGGCAGTGCGAAACATTCAGAAATGGATCGCATGTTATGATCCACCGTTCCAAATGTTTTGACTGTGAAGGTTTCGCATGCCACAGAATGACCCTTACGCCGAGTTGCTGAGGTTGTGTGCCAGGGGCGATGAAAAGGCGTTCGAGCGACTGTATCAACTCACCTCGCCGAAGCTGTTCAGCGTTTGCCTCAAGCTGATGAAAACACCCCATGCGGCGGAAGATGTGTTGCAAGACGGGTTCCTGAAAATCTGGAACAATGCAGCCTCTTTCAATCCCGCGCGGGCATCAGCCATGACCTGGATGGCAACCGTCGTGCGCAACCGCGGGCTCGATGTCTTGCGCAGCAAACGCAGCCGGCCGCAAGAGGTGGAGACAGAGTACGAGGGAATCGATTTCTCCAGTACCGAACCGTCTCCCAGCAATCTTGCGGGGCTCAGCATGTCGGCGCAGCGCGTACAGGAATGTATGGAACAATTGCAGGAAAAACAGAGGAAATCGATATTGATGGCTTACTACTATGGCCACACCCACGAAGAAATCGCCGCACATTTGGAAGCGCCGCTGGGTACCGTGAAAGCCTGGGTCAGGCGCGGAGTTGAAAGGTTGAGAAAATGTCTGGACTGAAACGCTACCAGAATCCCGAAGTGTATGAAGCACTGGCGGCCGAGTATGTACTGGGCACGCTCACCGGCCGGGCGCGCAGACGTTTCGAGCGCCTCATCGACGAACGGCCATACATCCGCTATGCAGTCGAAATGTGGGAAGGCAAGCTCAATCCGATGGTCGAACTGTTGCCGGAAACCGAGCCGCCGGCCCACGTCTGGAAATCGATCAAGAACCGCATCTCAGAAACGAATCCGCAAATTGAAAAGCATAGCGCCCAAGCAGCTTCCGGTTGGTGGTCAATATTCCGCAGCCCCGGATTCTGGCAAGCGACAACCGCGGTGCTCGCCGTCACACTCGGCATGAGAGCGCTACTGCCAGTGGCTGAAAACGCCGCGCCAATGTCGAGCCTAAGCTATATCTCGGTACTCGAAGGCGAGGGCGACAAGCCAATGGTTGTTACCATGGGTCACAAGCAACGTCGGGTCGTTTCAGTACGCCTGATGGAAACGCCAAAAATGAAAAACCAAGGCGTTCTCGAACTGTGGGCCATCAAATCACCCGACACAGCACCCGTACGGATCGGCATCGTTCCGTCCGATCGCAAACAAACCTACATCAAACTGTCGGAGCAACAATGGAAGCGCATGAAAGGCGCAAAACAGTTTGCGATCACCGTCGAACCCCGCGATCGCGAGCAGAACGAACTGCCCTCCGGACCGATCATGTACAAGGGTAAATGTATCGACTTTATCTGAT